>NZ_KV809133.1:0-225 GCF_001812455.1 Corynebacterium sp. HMSC076C10 | reverse complement strand
ACACAACACACACCCACGAAGACAACCACCCCAAACCAGGGCAACCACCACGTGAGCAGCAGAAGAAGACTCTACCTTCACTGCAAACACAAGTCAAACCGACCGTGAATACAAAGTAAACTCTCCCCCACATCACCACAACAAGCGATCACATCGCCCTGTCGCGCTGACCCCGGATACATTACACACACTTCACACATAAAGCGAACCCCCAGGTCACAATGC
>NZ_KV809132.1:0-4118 GCF_001812455.1 Corynebacterium sp. HMSC076C10 | reverse complement strand
ACCGGGCCATTTTTGTCATAAACGCAGTCAGTAAGTCGCAGTGGCCCGCCGCCAGCCAGCCGGCCGGCCAACAGTAGAAAGCTACTTCTTCACCAGTACAGTGGTGCCAGCTGCTAGGGGGAGGCGCATCACGTAAGCGTCGTCAAGCTGGAGCATGTATTCGTCGGCTTCGCGGGCAGCGACGGTGTCACGGTCAGTGCGTGACGAGTCAGCGACAGTGCCGTCGAGGAGCGCGCCGGTCAGGACGAGCGCGCCACCGGAGCGAAGCAGCGGCCAGGCCTTTTCCTGGGCGGCGCGGAGGATTGCCGGGGCGACGTCCAAGTAGACCAAGTCGTAGGAGTCGGCGGCCAGTCGATCCATGACCTCCAGTGGCTGCGAGGGCAGGAAGCGCTGTCGGTTGGGGCGGATGCCTGCGGCTCGGAAAGCGGACTTCGCCAGAGACTGGTGCTCGAGCTCCGGGTCGATGCAGGTGAGAACGCCGTCATCGCCGAGACCCGCGGCCAGGTGCAAACCGACGACGCCTGCCGCAGGCGATGCGATGACAGCGGCAGGGTGACCGTCGCGGCGGGCACTGGTCAGAGCCATGAGCGAGGTCAAAGCGGCGCCGGTCATCGTATCGGGGACGGCAACTCCGTATTCGCGAGCGCTCTCTCGGGCGCTTTCAAGGGCCTCGGAGACTACGGTCGTGTTGTTGACGTGCTGTGCAATAGCGTCACGTGCGGATAGCGGGGTAGCAGAAGAACTCGTTTCGGACACGCTTTATAGCGTAGGAAAAAACTTCGGGCAGGGCAGCGGGGCGCGCCGGTCAGTGCCGGACTAGGTGGGTAAACAAGCCTCAAATTTGTCTGGACTCTCAAACTATTTTCAGGGTAAGGTCACTACAAACCTAAGGTTGGTAAGGAACACTGAACCCCATGCCCGAACGAGTCAAGTCCGAACGAGTCAGCGGAGGCGCCAGCCGCGAGGACGCCGCGTCCGCTGACGTAACTGAGCAACTGTCCGGCACCGCGGCTTTTGACGCAGGTGTGGGGGAGATGCCGTCGTGGTCGGAACTTGTCCAGGCCCACGCGGATAGTGTTTACGGGCTCGCATATCGGTTGACTGGTAACCAGCAGGACGCGGAAGACCTGACGCAGGAGACATTCATGCGTGTGTTCCGCTCGCTGAAGTCATACCGTCCCGGCACTTTTGAAGGCTGGCTGCATCGGATTACCACTAACCTGTTTTTGGATATGGTCCGGCATCGGCAGGTCATCCGGATGGAGGCGTTGCCGGAGAACTACGACCGCGTCCCGGGTACGCTGAAGACCCCGGAGCAGGCCGTCGATGACGCGATGCTCGACCCGGATTTGGAAATCGCGCTGGCTGAGCTGCAGCCGGACTATCGCGCAGTGGTTGTCCTCTGTGATGTGGTGGGGCTGACCTACGAGGAAATTGCCAGCACCCTTGGGCTCAAGATGGGCACCGTACGTTCGCGCATTCACCGGGCACGTTCCAGTTTGCGGGCGACGTTGGAGCGCCTGGAGAAGGAACGACAGGAGCTGCCGGAGTCAGTCACCGCAGGCTAGATTTCCCGCACTCAATCCGCGGGAGCGGCTATTGTGGGGCTAGTTAAATAGGTGCGATTTCTGGAGGTGCTGCAGTCTGTGATTCAGCAGGGCGATGACAAGCGTTTTTTGTCAACGGAGCATCTCGGCACCGAGGCAATTGCCGCTTTTGTTGACGGCGAGTTGTCGGTCGTAGCTGAGCGTCGTGCACAGGCGCACTTGATGGCATGCCCGGAATGTCGCCGGGAGGTCGCGAAGCAGCGGCAGGCGGCCAAGCGTCTGCGTGATAGCGCGCCCTTGCACATTCCAGCTGAGCTGCGCGCTCGTATTGCTGATTTCGCAGGCAGTTGCGAGGACTCAGAGTCCCATCGGTCGGCGCGGCATCTCGCGCACCGTCCGCCGGAGTCGCTGAGCGCTGCGTTGGAGCAGATCGTTCGTGGTTTTCGTAAAGGTGGTAGTCACTAGTGGGCAAACATCGCTCTTTCGATGATTCCGCGTTTGCCCCGGACTCCGATCGTGCCGCCGCAACTGGCGGGTTACAGCGTGCTCCAGGGCAGAAGCTTGACGACGACACCAGTGCGACCGCCCAAGAGTATTCGCCGTGGCAGGATTCGTCGTCACGCATGACGACGGGGCGTCCAGCCCGCAAACCCGAAGCGAAAAAGAAGCCTCGCCCGAAGACGGCTCCCCGCGTCAGCGCGCGGGAAGTGATTTTTGGCCGCGAGGTGCCGTGGCGTGTGATTGCGGCGTCGTCGGCCGTGGTGCTGCTCATTGGCGGTGTTGGTGGCTTTGTTGGCGGTTGGGCTGGCAAGACTTTCCGCTCGGACTACCAGCGTGTGGAGCTGCAGCAGATCGAGGGGCGGCCGGGCAACGGTGATTTGACTGAGATCGGCAAGGTGGCGGAGGCTCTTCGTCCCGCGGTGGTGTCGATTGCGGTCAGTGCCGGTGAGGTCTCGGGCGTGGGCTCGGGGTTTGTCATTGATGGTGACGGTCATATTTTGACCAATAACCACGTCGTTTCGGCGGTGGCGGATCGGCAGGATATGCAGGTCTCCGTAACGTTTTGGGACGGCGGAAAGCTGAAAGAGGTGCCGGCCAAGATTATTGGCCGTGACCCGAAGACCGACCTCGCTGTAATTAAGGTCGAAGATGTTGCGGGGCTGACTGTGGCGCAACTTGGTGATTCCAACGCGGTTTCGGTCGGTGACACAGTGATTGCGATGGGCTCGCCGCAGGGGCTGGGCGGCACGGTGACCTCGGGAATTGTCTCCGCGCTTAATCGGCCGGTGCGCCTGGCCGCTGAAGGGACTGACACGGACGGCTACGCCGATGCGATTCAGACCGATGCCTCCATCAACCCGGGTAACTCGGGTGGTCCGCTGGTGGATATTCGCGGTGCCATTATCGGCATTAATACGGTGATTTTCAGTAGCTCGGGTGGCTCACAGGGGTTGGGCTTTGCGATTCCAATCAATTCAGCCGTTGCCATCGCTGAGCAGCTCATTGCCGGTGAGCAGCCGGTTCATCCTGGGATTGGCGTGACAGCGCGCACGGTTTCCAATGGCGCACTGACTGGTGCCGAGATTGCCAGCATCCTGCCGGGAGGTGTTGCCGACCGGGAAGGCCTGCAGGAAGGCGACGTGATTACGGCTGTGGGAGACCGCGCGGTATCGTCCGCAGATGAGCTCACGGTGGCGCTGTGGACTGTTGGGGCTGGTAATGAGGCGGTATTGAAGATCGTTCGTCACGGAGCCGAGCTGGAGGCGAAGATCACGCCGGAGTAGGGAGGCGCTGGTTTCGGCTGGTTTCTGCGGATTTCGCAGATTTGGTGGATTTGGCCGCGCAATGCTGCATGTGAGGTGCACTGTAACTAAGGTGGTATAACGTGTTTTCTAATGTTGGCTGGGGCGAGATTCTCGTCCTCTTTATCCTCGGACTAATTCTCATCGGACCTGAGCGGTTGCCGAAGGTAATTGAGGACGTCCGCGCATTGCTTCTGGCTGCGCGCACCGCAATCAATGACGCACGCGATAACCTCTCGGACGAGTTCGGTGAAGACTTCGACGATCTTCGCAAGCCGCTGCAGGAGCTCAACGATCTCCGTCGTCTCAACCCGAAGACCGCCATCACCAGGACGCTTTTCGACGGCGATGACACCTACCTGGACATGCTCTCCGGTAAGCCCGCAGCGGGTGGTGGCGGAACTGGTGCAGCCGGAGCTGCAGGAGCGGCAGGAGCGGCCGGGCCTGCGGGTCAGCAGTACCAGCAGTCCAATACGAACCAGCCAGTGCAGCCGGCTCCGTCGCAGCAGCCGCTCCCGCAGTCGGCTCAGCAGCCAGCCCAGCAGCCGGGAACGTGGCAGGATCCAGTTGCCCAGGCCCGCCAACAGCAAGCGCAACAAACACCACAGCAGCCGCAGCAACCGCAACAACCTCAGCAGCCCCGTGGGGTGCAGGCCTGGGTCGACGACGACAACCTATAGCGGTCGCAAACCGTTCCCGACCGCAAGTTACTGACTAGGTTTATGACACTTTGAGCAGGTAGGGTCAGGCGGTCATTGCATCATGGATA
>NZ_KV809131.1:0-6598 GCF_001812455.1 Corynebacterium sp. HMSC076C10 | reverse complement strand
GCCACGCTGACCTCCAGATACATTACACACACCCGACCCAAAGACACAAAACCCCAGGTCGACAGACGTGAATCAACGTCCCATCTGTTCAAAAGAGTTGTTAACCAGAAGCTGCCAGTCCTCTCCTTTGATGAAACCCAAGAAGAGCTACAGCTACTGTCCACGAAGTCTTCGGTGATAATCCTCGAAGGCTTCTCTGGAAGAATGTATTCGCTCCTTTCGCTGACTGTCCGTGGTTTTCCTGACAATGACTTCACGGTCGTAAAAATTCCGCTGGAATTCATCCTCCAGTCCGACCATGTCGGAAAGGCCACCGATGAAGGCATCATATTCACGGATAACGATTTCGTTTTGCCTATCTTCAACGGTGTAGAACACATTTGGGTTTTCAACCGTCAATCGGCCTGGCGTGCTCTGCGGGCTCACCCGCCGAGAAGCAACCTCACCCTGAAAATCGTGGGCTTGTTCGGAGCCCGTTTCTGACGCACGCTGAGACTTCTTCGAGAAACGCGCGATAATCCGACCCACCAACGAGCCTCCCCGTCCAGCACGGTTTTCATGTCTTGGACTCATCGCTACCACCTTTGCTTCGGCTTCTACGCTCCCTTTAAAACAACTAAGGCTCCAAGCTGACCAGGAGCAGATGATTCTGAAATCATCAATCCCCTAGCCTGCCCGGAGCCTTAGCCCAGCTACCTAAAAAGAATCAAGCTGCATAAACACCAATTAATCGAGAGATCAGCAGCGCGCCTACACAAAGACCAACCAGCACTTACACGAACTTCACACCAGCAAAGTTCTTCTTGCCGCGGCGCAGTACAATCCACTTGCCATGCAGCAGGTCCTCAGCAGAAGGCTCCCACGCTTCGTCCTCGATGCGCTGGTTATTGGCGTATGCGCCACCTTCCTTAATGGTGCGGCGTGCTTCACCCTTCGACTTGGCAAGACCCGCAGCAACAAGAAGGTCGACGACAGTACGCGGCTCACCTTCTGCAATCTCCGCAACCTCAGTCTCCGAGACGGCACCTGCCAGGGTGGCCTCGTCCAGCTCGGTCAGCTCAGCACGCCCAAACAGGGCCTGCGCTGCCAGCTCAACTGCCTTGGTGGCCTCTTCGCCGTGAACCAGGTTGGTCATCTCCTGAGCCAGACGACGCTGTGCCTCACGCTTGAACGGGCGCTCCGCAACAGCGACCTCGTACTCAGCAATCTCTTCCTGAGTCAGGAAGGTGAACCAACGCAGGTAGTCAATAACAACCGAGTCACCAGCGTTGAGGAAGTACTGGTACCAGGAGTACGGCGAGGTCTTTTCAGCATCCAGCCACAGCTTGCCGCCACCGGTAGACTTACCGAACTTCTGACCCTGCGCATCGGTCACCAGCGGCACGGTCAGGCCGTGCACCTTGGCGCCGTCGATACGCCTGTTCAAATCGACACCAGAGACGATGTTGCCCCACTGATCACCGCCGCCAATCTGCAGCACGCAATCGTAGTTGCGGCGCAGCTGCACGTAGTCGTTGGACTGCAGCAGCATGTAGGAAAACTCGGTGTAGGAGATACCGTCGGACTCGAGGCGACGCTTCACAGTGTCGCGATCGAGCATGGTGTTGAGGGAGAAGTTCTTGCCGACATCGCGAAGGAAGTCAATGACGGACATGTTCATAGTCCAGTCCGCATTATTGACCATCGTCGCCGGGGCCTCGCCCTCAAAGTCAATGAAACGACGCAGCTGGCCCTTGATAGCCTCCAGGTTGTGCTCAATGGCGTCCTGGCTAAGCATCGAACGCTCACCGACATCACGCGGATCGCCGATGAAGCCCGTAGCACCGCCTGCCAGTGCAATTGGGTGGTGACCGGCCAGCTGGAAACGACGCAGCATAATCATCGGAACCAGGTGGCCCGCGTGCAGCGAATCGCCCGTTGGGTCAAAACCACAATACAGAGTAATGGGGCTTTCGCACGCCTCGCGCAGCGCGTCAACATCGGTGGACTGATTAATCAGGCCACGCCACTGTAGTTCGTCGATAATGTTCTGTTCAGTCACGTCCCCTATCGTAACGTTTCGCTTGCCGACGTTCACCGCGAGGGTGACCTAGAACTCCTCAACCGCCTTCTTGTGGCGCCGATAGGCTGAGACGGAATCGTCCGGAAGCCACAGCCGCCAAGGCCGATTCGCCGCTCGCCGAACGCCCACACGCGGGCCTGCGTGGATGTCTTTGTCTAGCTCGACGTTCACTGGCTGCGCCACGAACACGCGTGACGACGGATCCAGCGCATCTGCCCCATAGTCATTTAAGTCAAGGCCAAGCGCCTGACCAACATTGCCCGGACCACGTCCGAGACCCGCAACCGCAGGTTTTTCACCGCGGCGACGGCGCACCGCATCCATGCCCTGCTCAATGCGTACGGAGCGGACTAATACTCCCCCGCCCGTGCCGTCCGTAGCGCTGGTGATGTTGGCACAAAAGTGAATGCCATAGGAGCGGTAGATATACCAATGTCCCGCCGGGCCAAACATGGCGCGATTGCGTGCGGTTGACCCCATGAAGCAGTGCGCGGCCGGGTCGGGATAGCGCTGGTCAACTGGGCCACCATAGGCCTCGACCTCCGTGATGGTGGCGATAACATGCTCAGCGGGGATGACAATTACGCAGCCGAGCAGTGTCTTCGCAGCCTCAATGGGAGCTCCCGACAGCACAGTGCGGTCGAGGGCGCTGTAGCCGTCGGGAAGCGGGAAAGGCAATTACTTGTCCCAGGCGATAGCTTCGTCGGTAAGCATGACCGGAATGCCTTCGTCGATGCGGTAGGCGATCTTCAGGCGAGGATTGACCAGCACCTGCTCATCTTCGAGGTATTCAAGCGGCCCCTTGTCACGCGGGCAAGCGAGGATATCAAGGAGTTTCGGATCAAGGCTCATAGTCCACTACCTTACCGAACTGAATTGCCAGGGTGTCACGCTGACCTTCCAAAGCAATCAGGTTGTCCTGACCGATTGCATCCTGGATCTTCTGAACCGCGGAATGCAGCAGGTCGATGGATTCCCGAGCCGGATTCTCGGCTTTGTGACGCAATCGCTCCGGGACCGCGAGGTAGGAGTTGACTGTCTGCGGCAAGTACTCCTGGATAATGCCGCCGATGACTACCTTCTGCTCGGGATAATCTTTGAGATACTTCCACTCGCTCAGGACGGATTCCAGCGTCGCACCCAGGTCATTTGCGGCGTTGCCAAGAGCTTCGCCAGGCTGGGCATCGAAAAGCCTGCCCAATGTCCGGTGAAGATTCCTACGCAGCTCAGATGGATTGAGCGGGCGACGCTGTGGGACCTCAGGCTTCGGCGCCGAACTAACGGACTTCTGCGCCCCTTTGCTCTGCCTCGGCAACAGCGCAACAGATGCTCCCCACGCCGCAATCGCAACAACCGGCCACAGGAAACCAAGCCCCACGGTCAGGTGCAGCAGCACGACGGCGATGGCAAGGATGAGCCCGACAATGTTGGCGGGACTGTTGAGAAAGCCACCGCCAGAAGAAGTGCCGGAGGAAGTGCCGGAGGATTTACTGGTAGCCACGAATCTCCTTGAACACATCAGCAAGCTCGGTCTCACGGGATTCAAAAACCTTACCACCGGTCAGATTCGCAAGTTCCTGCATTTCTCCCGGATCTGCCTCGCCATAACGGATGACGAATACCGGCGGCAGATTCCCGCCCTTGGACTGGTAGAAATCGCGGAATTCCGCAAAGCTCTTGCCCGACGTCACCTGACCATCGGTCAACACCACGATAGACGGGATGGAGTTCTTATCCGAGCTGCCGAGAAGGTCGAAGGCTTGAATCAGTGCGTCGTAAAGCGCCGTCTCGCCCTCTGCGTACAGGCCATCGACGGCGGCGGTGAGCTGCGCGCGCGATTCCGGACCGTCGATTGTCGTGGTCGTGGGCGCGCCGACGGTCGTACTGAACGGCAGAATCGTCGCGATCTCGCGGTTTCGCAACCCCACGCTTCCCGTTTCGGTGCGTGCACTGCCGTCGACGATTGCGCGCATTGTCGCCTGTAGATCAGCGATGCGCTCCCCGAACATTGAACCGGAGGTGTCGAGAACAAAGACCGACTCTCCGGGGACACGCAGGTCATTGTCGTACGCCTCAATGAGACGATCCGTGACTGCGCGATCACCCGGGAACGGCAGCTCGATAATAACGCTGTTGGTCATGCTTTCCGGCAGGTTGGCGTCATCGGAGACCGGGCGCAGGAAGTGGTCGGCGAGAACCTGCGAGTTTGCTTCCAGCCACTGTCCGAGTGCCTCCGTCTGCCGCGCGGCGAGATCATTAGCGGGCTGTGCTAGTGGCGTCAGCGGGTAATCCGCACTGATGACACCGTCGCTCGGAACAACAACTTCCAGGTCAGCGCCCTCTTTATTCATCTGCTGCAACACAGCTTCATAGTTGATGAGCGCATCGACGGAGTCCGACTCATCCAGGAACTTGTCACGCAGCCACCCCGACGAACCCGAGGTCATCTTCTGCCCCTCGAAGAACTTCTGCAGTTCAGGCGTGGTGCGGTTGATATCCCCCGTAGTCAGCGCCAATCCGGTGTCGGCGAACGCGGTCGCAACCGACACCACGCCCGAGAAGCCCGAGTTCGATTCCGCGGGGTTGGTCATGCCGTAGGTCAATTTGCCTGACGACGCAGCCTCCGCGATCTCAGCCCACGTCGGCTGCTTGGTATCCCAACCGAGCTCCCGAGCCTTCGCCGAATGGATACCAAAGGCTACCGGCGAGGTGGCGACTTTCTTGGCTTCGCCCAGCTTGTCAGCCCCACCGAGCAGATCAACGTACCGGTTGGTAGCAAACCAAGTGGCGTCAAATTGGTTGTCGAATTCGCCTGCGACAAGCGCGTGGCTGTTCTTCACGGTGCCGTCGAGAAGCTCAAGGTTAATAGTGAAACCGAGGTCGTCGGAGGCCTTTTGCATCAGTGGCTGGAGCTCTGCAAGCTCCGTGGCCCCGGCGATGCGCATAGTCGAGCCCTTGAGATCAGAATCGACGTTGATCTTGTTCGTCTTGTCATCGTCTGAGCCCAGCGGCAGGTTCAGGCCACCGTCGGAGCAGGCCGCGACAGCGAAGATGCCGAGCACACCGACGAGGCCAAGAAGCATTTTGCGGAGGGCAGTTGGTGCCTTATACATGTTCATTCGGCTTTACCCCTCTTCCGTTTCCGGCCTCGGAGGGCTCTGGTATCCACGGGAAACACCCTCAATGAGCTGCTCGAGGATGTCGAAACTCGGCGGATCAATGGAGTCCACAAAATCGGTGGAGACCTCCTGGCCCGTCTTCAACTGCGTCTGGAATTCCTCCATCGCCTCAGGCTGGCTGGAGCGGTAACCGTGCTTGGCCGCCAGCTTCTGAAGCTCAGGGTCTTCGGCGAGGAGCCGTGCGACCGCAGCTCCATTGTCGTTAAAGCCCAGCGCCACGTGAGTACTCAGAATCGTCGGAGATGGATACGCCAGGCGCATTTCCGGCTTCAACCGGCTGTTCGGGGCGCTGTTCTCCCCCAGGAATTGCGACTCGTAGACCATCACCATTGGCTTTGAACCGACACCCTGCGAGAGGTAGTCCGAAAATGGCCCAGCTGATGAGGATTCCGTGTACCCCTGGCCGGTGAACAGCGGGGTGAGCTCCGGCAAGACCGCATTGACCTGCCCATTGTCAGACACAATCCGGCCTTCATTGGTAATCCAAGACATGAGCGACAAGTACATTGCGGCCGAGTTCGACGAACGAATGTCCGTCGTGGACATCTGCACCGTGCGCGGCGACGGATAATCGTTCTCCGCGAAGTCACGCCAGCGGACATTGTCGTGCTGCATCGTGGCCAGGGCTGCCATATCTACCTGCCACGTAGTGCCCTGTTGGCGAGCAACATTTTCCCGCGCCAATGCCTGCAAGATGTTGTCGAAAGTAGCGATCGCCATCGGTGTGTAGAAGACGTCGTATCGCTCAGCGCCGCTCATCTTCTCGGCAATTTTCTCCGCTGCCGGTGCCGACGACGGAAACGCCAAGTCGAAGGAATCCAGATCCACATCCGTGGCCATCCGACGCGAACCCGCCGTCTTTACTTCCACCGTATAGCCGTGAGAGGCAAGAGCCTTCTGGACCTCTTCGTCTTCGAAGAAGGGCTTCTTCTCAGAGCCAACAATCGCCTTGACGACGGTCATTTCACCACCGAAGAAATCACGGTTTCCTCCGGAGCTGCCACCAGAAAAACCTGGAATACTACCGCCGCGACCGACATAGACTGCAACAGCCGCGATGACAATCAAAATGACTGCAAGAATTGCCCCCGGGCCCATGCACCCTTTCTTGCTACCACTCTGATTTTTATTTTTATCTCGTGAGCTGCGATTTCCACCGCTCGACCGCGTACTTTCCGCCATGAAATTATGGTAAGAGACCCGGCCAAACCTGGCAACAGATATAGAAATAATCAGTAATCTGCGTCACTTCGGGGGGGCACCCTGGTATTACGGGTTTACTGTCGGCGGCGGGTCAATCCGAGTTACTGACTACGTTTATGACAAAAATGGCCCGAAAAATGGCCGGTAGGGTCAG
>NZ_KV809130.1:0-29445 GCF_001812455.1 Corynebacterium sp. HMSC076C10 | reverse complement strand
CAAGAATCAGACACACATTCTGCTACTTAACCCTTCAGAGGGTCGTTGCAACACTTTCCCTTAGGAGGGTGTTGTTGTGTCTGGGGTTGTCGGCCCGTTTCATTCGTTGTCTGAGTCGGATCGTCGTGGCTTAGTTGCCTTGGTTGGCAGTGGGCGTAGTGTCCGTTCGGCGGCTGGTGAGCTTGGTTGTCATTACGGGCATGCTTTGAATTTTTGCCATGCCTTTGGATTGCCAGTCGTGTTTAAAGCCAAACGAGTTGATCGCCGCGGCAGCCAGGCTTTCCAGCTTGTGGAGCTAGTCCGAAGCGGACTGTCAGTACACCAAGCCGCCAAAAGATGTGGGATGCATCTTACCGCGGCTTATGCCGTAGCTACGGAAGCTGGGTGCCATATCCGGTTAAGTGAGGGTGTCCGATTGTTTGTGTGCGGGGGGGGTGGTTTACAAGTAGTCCGCGAATCGGTCGGGGTAAGCCACGGCTAGTTGGTTGATGGCTTGTTTCCACCCGGTGGCTTTCGCTCCTTCAATATAGCCGTTGCACTCAATGTTGCGCTTTGCTTTCTTCGCTCGCTGGGCGGCACGCTTGTTCGATGTTGCAGATCATCAGCCACAGCGTTTTCTGCGCCGCGGTATCGTTCGGGAATTGGCCCCTGTTGCGGGTAGCTTTACGCAGTTCAGCATTCAGCGACTCGATTGAATTGGTGGTGTAGAGCACCCGGCGTGCCGCCGGCGGAAACTGCAGAAACGGCACGAACCGCTCCCAGGCGTCGCGCCAGACTTTGACCGACTGGGGGTATTTCCGGCCAAGTTCACTGGCCTCGAAAGCATCCAGGCTGGCACGTGCGGTGTCCTCGTTAGCGGCTGTGTAGACCTCACGCAGCGCGCGGGAGACTGCTTTGCGGTCCTGGTAGGACACCCACCGGTTCGCAGCCCGAATCAGGTGCACAATACAGGTCTGTACCATGGAATTCGGCCAGGTTGCCTCCACGGCTTCCGGCAAGCCTTTGAGCCCGTCGCAGCACACAATGAACACGTCTTGGACACCGCGGTTAGCCAGATCCGCACACACCGATGCCCAGAATGCG
This sequence comes from Corynebacterium sp. HMSC076C10, assembly GCF_001812455.1. Taxonomy (NCBI): domain Bacteria; kingdom Bacillati; phylum Actinomycetota; class Actinomycetes; order Mycobacteriales; family Corynebacteriaceae; genus Corynebacterium; species Corynebacterium sp. HMSC076C10. Next base: position 28,362 of record NZ_KV809130.1, on the reverse strand, counting down.
GCTCCTTCATTGTCGGCGATCCACAGTCCCAGGAGGTGCTTGATGCCGTCCATGTCGACACCAACCGCCATGTAGCAAGCCTTGTTGACCACGCGGTGGCCGTCACGGATTTTCACGCGTAGCGCGTCGAGGAAGATCACCGGGTAAAACTCGTCGAGCTGGCGGTTTTGCCAGATCATGACCTCGTCTAACACCGCATCGGTAATGGTGCTGATCGTATCCGGGCTCATATCCACCCCAAGGGTGGTCGCGAGGTGATGCTGGATATCGCGCACGGTCATCCCACCGGCGTAGAGCGAGATAATCATGTCGTCGAGTTCTGTGAGCCGACGTGCACCCTTGGGCACCATCCGGGGAGTAAACGTGCCGGCACGATCCCTGGGCACGGTCACCTCAACTGCGCCGTAGCCAGAATTGACGGTCTTGGTGTACGACCCGTTACGGTGATTATTCTCCTGTGCGGTTTCGACCTGGGATTTCGCTTTGCGGTCGGAATGGCCGTAGCCCAAGTGCGCATCCATCTCCGCCTTAAGGCCAGCGTTGATTGATGCTTGCAGCAGGCCTTTGACCAGCTCGCTTGCATCATCAGCGGAGCTCGACAGCTCGCTAATCAAGCTGGCGATTTCAGAATTTTCCATCAGCTTCTCGCTGATCTCGTTGACCCTCGCCGGGTCATGGTTTTCTTCGGTGACACCGTAGTCATTATCGGTGAAACTCCTTCTAGATCAGAGCCTCACACACAAACTTCCTGACACCCTTCTGAATTGGGAGAAAAGTATCCACGCTCAGTCAAGGTCTGGCGAGATGCTTGGGCGCGTTTCGTACCGTTTCTGCAGTTCCCACCAGCGGCCAGAAAAGTAATCTATACGACGAACTCGATTGAATCATTCAACAATGAACTGCGTAAAGCTACCCGCAACAGGGTACAGTTCACCAACGATGAATCAGCGCTCAAGACGCTGTGGCTGATGATCTGCAATATCGAAGACAAACGAGCTGCAAAGAGAGCGAAGCAGGGCAAACGAGTCTCAGCGACAGCCGGCAGACTCATGGAAGGAGCCCGAGTTTCCGGCTGGAAACAAGCCATCAACCAAATGGCCGTGGCCTACCCCGACCGCTTCGACAAATACCTATAAACCTAACCCCACACACAAACAACTTGACACGCTCCTCTCGATCGCCATGGGAACGCGGCAGCAACGAAAACACCAACGGCAGGCTTAAAAGAAACCTTCCCAAAAACAGCGACCTGTCCATCTACAGCGCCGAGGACTTAGAGATGATCGCCAACATTCACAACCACAAACCACGCAAAGCACTCAACTGGCGCACCCCAGCCGAAGTCATGACCAACGCCCTCACACAAACCGGTAGCATCAAACCAAACTAACCATCATCGTTGCAACGACCCCTAGAATCCGCCCCCGGAGTGCGCGACAATCGTGGGGTAATAGGCAAAAGTGTGTCCGCTCAGCGTGTCGACCGGCGTGTTGACCGGCGCGACAGCGGGTGGGCGCCTTCGATACTTACCTCAATGCGAGTTGCTGACTGCGCTTACGTCAGCGACGGCGGGTCGATCCAAGTTACTGACTGCGTTTATGTCAAAAATGGCCCGAAAAATGGCCTGAAAGTGTCATAAACTCGCACAGTTTCACATTTGCAGCCCGCAGCACGCGCCCGTTGTGGCCAGCCGCTGACAGTCACTGGGGTGGTCATGGCTAGCCGCAGAGCAGTCGTCGGGCCGGCCACCGGGTATCTCCCTCAGCAGCCCCCACAGCAGCCCCTTCAGTCACACCCAAAATCCGCCCGATACTTGAGGATTCCACGCGACAAACTAGATTGTGTGTACGGTATTCCTTATATTCTTCATATTCTTTCCAGATAATCTTCCGGGAGAACGCGGCCGGGAACTGATTTGAACTGATCGGAACCGGTTGGAACCGATCGCGGGCTTCTCACAGCTGAAGCCCGGCCAGAGTCCGGCCAAGAACCCCCAAGATTTAAACGAAAACAAGAACCTAAACAGTCAAAAACATTCAACGTTGCAGGATAGAAAAACTTCTATGGCGAATTCAGACGGCCTCAAGCGCCTTGTAATTGTCGAGTCGGCGACGAAAGCTCGCAAGATTCAGCCGTATCTCGGCGATGATTACATCGTGGAGGCGTCGGTGGGCCACATTCGCGACTTGCCCCGTGGCGCAGCCGACGTTCCGGCTCGTTACAAAAAGGAGCCCTGGGCTCGTCTGGGTGTGAATGTCGACAACGGATTCGCCCCGTTGTATGTCGTCAGCGCTGATAAGAAGAAGAAAGTCGCCGACCTGAAGGCCAAGCTCAAGGAAGTCGACGAGCTCTATCTCGCAACTGACCCCGACCGTGAGGGCGAGGCCATTGCCTGGCACTTGCTGGAGGTTCTGAAGCCCAAGGTGCCGGTGCGTCGCATGGTGTTCCATGAGATCACCAAGCAGGCCATCCTGGAAGCCGCCGCCAACACCCGTGAGCTGGATCAAAACTTGGTCGACGCCCAGGAAGGTCGCCGTATCCTCGACCGTCTCTACGGCTACGAGGTCTCCCCGGTGCTGTGGAAGAAGGTCATGCCGCGCCTGTCGGCAGGTCGTGTGCAGTCGGTGGCAACGCGCGTCATCGTCGAGCGTGAGCGCGAACGCATGGCGTTTATCTCCGCCGAGTACTGGGATGTCGCCGCAACTTTGGACACCGGCTCGGCTTCTGCTGACGCCAACCAGCCGAAGGAATTCGTCGCAACCCTGACCAGCGTTGATGGTCAGCGCGTAGCGCAGGGCCGAGACTTCGATGACCGTGGCCAGCTGAAGAAGTCCGATGGCATCCGGGTCGTCGATAAGCAGCTCGCCGAAACCCTGGCGGCGGACCTCGTGGGCTCTGAGCTCAAGGTCGCGTCGGTGGAGGAGAAGCCGTACACGCGCCGCCCGTACCCGCCGTTCATGACTTCTACGCTGCAGCAGGAGGCGGGCCGCAAGCTGCATTACACCTCTGAGCGCACGATGCGTGTGGCGCAGCGCCTGTACGAAAACGGTCACATTACCTACATGCGTACCGACTCCACGACGCTGTCCAAGGCCGGTATCGACGCCGCGCGTAAGCAGGCGCTGGAGCTCTACGGCTCGGAGTACGTCGCCGATGCGCCGCGCCAGTACTCGCGCAAGGTGAAGAACTCGCAGGAAGCGCACGAGGCAATTCGTCCGGCTGGCGAGACATTCGCAACGCCGGGGCAGCTGGCGGGATCGCTGGATGCTGAGGAATTCAAGCTCTACGAACTGATTTGGCAGCGTACCGTCGCCTCGCAGATGGCCGACGCACGCGGCACGTCCATGAAGGTCACCATCGCTGGCGCCACCGACACGCACGCCGTCGAGTTCGCCTCCACCGGACGAACGATTCGCTTCCCGGGCTTCCTCAAGGCATACGTCGAGGTCTCCGCGCTTTCCGACGGCCGTAAGGTCGCCGACAACGCTGAGAAGCGTCTGCCACAGTTGACGGAAGGCCAGGGCCTGACGGCCACGGACTTCAGTGCCGACAGCCACTCCACCAACCCGCCTGCGCGCTTCACCGAGGCCAGCTTGGTGAAGAAGATGGAGGACCTGGGAATTGGTCGTCCGTCGACATACGCGTCGATTATCAAGACCATTCAGGATCGCGGCTACGTCTACTCCCGCGGCAACGCTCTGGTGCCCTCGTGGGTGGCCTTTGCCGTGGTGGGGCTGATGGAGGAAGCATTCTCCGATTTGGTCAACTACGACTTCACCTCCGAGCTGGAGGATGAGCTCGACGGCATTGCCGCGGGCAACAAGGATCGCACGACCTGGCTGACCGGTTTCTACTTCGGTGATGACAAGGATCACCGCCACAAGGGAGCCGACGCCATTGCGACCCACGGTGGTCTGAAGAACATCATCGACGTGAACTTGGAATCGATTGATGCTCGGAAGGTCAATTCGCTCCACCTCTTCGACGATGCCGAGGGCAACCCGATCATCGTTCGCGTTGGCCGCTATGGACCGTACCTGGAGCGCACTCGCCCGGGTGCCGGTGACAACGGTGCCGACGAGGTGCAGCGCGCCAACATCCCGGAGGCCATGACTCCGGACGAGCTGGATCTAGCCGCCGCCGAGAAGCTGCTGGCCATGCCGCAGGGTGGTCGTGAGCTGGGCATTAACCCGGCCAATGGTCGCATGATTGTTGCTCGCGATGGCCGCTACGGCCCCTACGTCACCGAGCTGGTCACCGATGAAGAGCGCGAAGGTGTCGTAGCCAAGGCTGAGGAGATCATCGCAGCTGAGCGCGCCGAAGAGGACGCTCAGCGCGCTGCCGAGGGCAAGCGAAAGAAGAACTGGGAAACCAAGACCGCTGCCAAGCAGAAGGAAAAGCGCACCGCGGAAATCATCGAGGAAACTCTGAAGCCGAAGACGGCCTCGCTGTTTTCCTCCATGGAGCCGTCGACTGTCACGTTGGAAGAGGCTCTGAAGCTGATGAGCCTGCCGCGCGAGGTCGGTGTCGACCCGGTCGATAACGAGGTTATTACTGCTCAGAATGGCCGTTACGGTCCGTACCTGAAGAAGGGCACGGACTCGCGTTCACTGGCTAACGAAGAGCAGATTTTCACCGTGACATTGGACGAGGCTCGTCGTATCTACGCTGAGCCGAAGCGCCGCGGTCGTGCTGCTGCGAAGCCGCCACTGAAGCAGCTGGGCGACAACGATGTCTCCGGCCGCCCGATGTCGGTAAAGGATGGCCGCTTCGGTCCGTACGTCACCGATGGTGTCACCAATGCTTCGTTGCGCAAGGGTGATACGCCTGAGACGCTGACCGATGCCCGTGCCTGCGAGCTGCTGTCTGAGCGTCGTGCGAAGGAAGCTGCCGATGGTGGTACCAAGAAGGCCGCGAAAAAGTCGACTCGCAAGAGCACGAAGAAGGCTGCCAAGAAGACCACTAGGAAGGCGGTCAAGCGCACCACCAAGCGAGTGGTGAAGGCGACCCGCCGGGGCAAGTAGGGCAAGTAGGTCTTAAGCGCCCGCCACACCTGGCGTGCCCGCCGCACCCGGCGCCTCCTGCGGAGTTGGTTTGGGGCCACCGACCCCGGTCAGCTCCGCCCGCATCGTCGGCCCGTACGACAGCCGGCGATGCACCTTCTCAAACGGCCCCTGCATGCCGCGACGCTCCATCGCCCACGCGGCGAACAATGTCACCAACCAGACGCCCACAGCAATGAGAGTTTGCACGAACGCGCCCATGTCGCGCGGGATGTCCAGCATAAACGGGTATACCAGCACAAAGAAGATGACCGACTGCATCAGGTAGCCCGTCATCGAACGCTTGCCGAGCGCCACAATCGGCACCAGCCAACCAGGTATAGCGGCGCCCTCGTTCAGGCGTCGTTGGAGCGGCTGCAGTGCTAACGCCAGCCCGGCTAGGATGCCAGGACCGGCGAACACTCCGGCAAAGTTATTAATTACCAAGAAGGCCATGTGCTGTCCGGCTGGAAGAACACCAATCGCTGCCAACCCCATAGGGATGCCGATACCGAAAGCCACGACCACAGCCACCACGAGCCACCGAATAAGCAGGGGGCGGTGCGCGTCAACGTCGTCAAGCACGCCCTTGCGAGCCCACACGAAGCCAATCATCATCACCGGCAGGTAGAGGAACAGCTGCAGCGGCAGGGTAGTGATGCTCATTGTTAGGACCTGCAGATTCGCGGCGAGCATATCCAGGTAACTTGTTTCAATCGCACCGCCGTTGACGAACTGGCTCATGTCGGAGCCGACGAACTCGGCGTCGGGCATCGCAATTACGAATCCCAAAAACAGCAGGCTCAGTGCAGCGTTGATCGTCAGCGCAATCCACGCGAGAATCGTCAGCACCTTGTTGCTGAGGCCCATAAGTAGCCCGAGGATGATGCCGCAGATGCCATAGAGAAACATGATGTCGCCAAAGAACAGAAACAGCATGTGCGCAACGCCGAACAGCCCCAGGAACGCATAACGCTTTACGACGACCACCCGCGCCCGCGACCGTGGAAAGTTCCTCCTGGCCAAACTGCGGACGATGAGTCCCACACCGAAGCCGAGCAGCGTTGCGAACATCGGCAGCCCGCGATTGTGTGCGGTCACGGCGGTAAACAGCACGGTGGCCTTGTCGGCGATGCTGTCGTTTATGACGCCGCCGAAGAATGCTGCGGGCAGTTCGGGATCTGCAACCAGCCAGGCGGTGGCAATGTTCGCGATCGCGATGCCGAGGAGAGCGAACCCGCGCGCAGCGTCGGGGACGAGCATGCGAGGTCTGGGGTTGGGGCTAGAACTGGGGCGGTTGTCAGTCATTCCTCCAACGTAAAGGAACTGTGGGCGGGTGCGCAGGTTGGCGGCGGACGGCGATTGTTGCAGGGGTCTTGCGGCATATCGAAAAACGATATAGTATCGAAAATCGATACATCGAATAACGATGTGTTGGTGTTGGGTGGCGGACCCAGTCTGCCCACAGAATAATCTCACTAACCGCGCCAATTACGGTGCAGTAAGGAAGTTAGCTATGACATCTCCACAGACCAAGAAGCCAAATGACCCGTATGTCAATCAAACTAAGGAGCGCCGGGATGTAATCGTGAGCCTTTTTGCCGGAGTGTTTGCACTGGCTTATATCCTTCTTGAGCTCCGCCACCCGGTTCTTCATCAGCAGTTCCCCAGTGATCTGACCCTGCTTTTGCCCGAAGTGCTGGGAAGTGACAAAGGGGTTCCTATCGAGGTTATGAGTGGTGGAGTCCTCTCCTTGTTTATTGCTGCGACTGTTGTTCGATGCGCTATCGTCGCCGCGATTGCCGTGCTCTGCGTGTTGTTCTCACTCTCGTATCTGAAAGGCGAGTTTTTTACAGTTAAGACTGCGCGACGAGTTATGGCTATCTCCTGGCTGGTAGCGATGTATCCGGCAAGTAGTTTCCTGCAGCATATGGGCGAAAACTGGGTCGCAAGTAGCCTGAATCTGAGCACGTGGTACCAGCGTGATCATGCCGATTTCAATGAGCACCTGGGAATATGGTTTGTCCTTATGATAGTCATCTCCACTCTCGGAGTTATGTTGTTCCGAGCTGCTCGAATGCAGGAAGATCAGGAAGGACTCATTTAAATGGCGAAGGTTGTGTGCCACTTAGATGAGCTGCTTGAAAGCCGCGGAATGACGTTGGCAGCCCTTTCCGAACAGGTCGGGGTCACTCCGGTCAACCTCTCAGTGCTGAAAAACAACAGGGCGAAGGCCGTGCGATTCACGACGCTCACTATGTTGTGCGAAGCTTTGGACTGCCAGCCAGGAGATTTATTCTCGGTGGAGTAAGTGTGTTCGCCGTCTGAGAAGTCTAGGGGTACTGGGCGCCCAACGAGCCCTAGGCTTCGTCGGCAAGCGTCGGGCGCACCGGGCGTGCAAGCTGCGTCATGTGCGTACGGCCACGCAGCTCCACAGACTTCAGGGTGGTCCAGCGAGCCTGCTCGTCCTCGTTAGCCAGGCGAATAGTAGAAGCCGTGGCGAGCACGCGGCCCGGGGTGTCCTTGGCCAGCTCGGTCAGACGGGCAGCCTGGTTAACCGCGTCACCAATAACCGTGTATTCAAAACGGTCGCGGGCACCGATGTGGCCGGCGACAACGTGCCCGGCGGAGACGCCAATACCCGCGGTGAGCTGGAGATCGAGCAGTTCCTCGCGCAGTTCACGGGCGGCTGTGAGGGCGTGCCCAGCAGTGTCATCGAGGGGCAGGGGAGCGCCGAAGACAGCCAGAGCCGCGTCACCCTGGAACTTGTTGATAATGCCCTTATTGCGGTGCACACAGTCAACAACGTGGTCGAAGAAGGCATTGAGCTCACGGACAACGACTTCTGGTGAGTTCTTCTCCGCGAAGTTGGTCGAACCAATCACGTCCACAAACAGCACCGCGACGAGGCGATTCTCGCCACCCAACGTCGGCTTTTCTTCCAGAGCCTTACGGGCGACCTCAGACCCGACATAGCGGCCGAAGAGGTCACGGACCCGCTGACGCTCCTGCAGGCCACGCATCATTTCATTGAAACCCGCCTGGAGAACGCCCATCTCGGAGCCGTCGTAAATAGGCACGCGCGTATCCACCTGGCCCTGGCGGACCTTGTTAATCGCGCCCGTGAGGTCACGAATCGGGTCGACGATGGACATGGTGGCCAACATCGTGCCGAAATAGCCGGTAATCAGAGCCAGAATTGCCAGCGCGGTGATGGTGGGCAGCAGATCTGCCGCGTCATCTGTGAATAGACCACGGCGCTGACCTATCAGCACAAGCAGGATTGCTACCACTGGAACACCGCTGGTCAACACCCACGTCTGGCGCAGGCGGTGGCCAATCGGTGGCTCCAGCGAAGAATCCGGGGCCCTACGCGCCAGCGCCTCCACGGCAACCGGACGCACCATGCGCTCCGCAATTAGATAGGTCAACAGCGCCACCATGGCACCACCGAGCACCGAGGTGAGCAGCACCATCAGGCCGATCTTGCTGTCATAGGCGAACGCGACTCCACTGAAGACGATCACGCCCAAAGACCAGATGACGGTCCCCAAAAGTGCCTGATAAATAGGCACGCGCATAACCAAATACCGCACTCGCCGCGGATCGTGCAGCTCTGGATGGCGCTGCCATTTCAACAGTGGCTTGAACAGAATCCAAGTAGTGCCGATTCCCGCAATAATTGCCAGAACCAGGTACCCAGCCAGGGCATAGATGACCCCATTAGCCAACCGCGGCAAGTGAGTTTCTTGGTTCAGTGGCAACAGCATGCCGAGGAACAAGCCGACAATCATGGCTCCGACAAGGTTGCAGACGAAGATAAATGAGGCATAAGCAGGCCACATTGTCCCGCTTAGCCATTTCAGATTTCGCCAGAGCCGTTGCATGATTACTACCTTAGTGGCAACCCCGGATTGCAGGGAGTAGTTACCTCACAAGAGTCCCGTGGGGCGCGCTAGAGTTGGGGCCATGACAGAGCCCATGACAGAGCGCAGCGTGTTTTCTCGTATGCCCGAAACCGGTGGGGTTCGCCAGCGGTTGCAGGCTGCTGTGCGCGCTGCGCATTATCGCTTTGCCAATGGTCAACCGCTGGCAGGCGATGGGGCGGAGGTTTCGCCGGAAGGTGGGGACGCGGGGTCGTCGTTAAGCGATGTGCCACGCGACTCGGACATGACGCACGCCTGGCTGTTCACGGGACCTGCGGGGTCGGGGCGGTCGGTGACGGCGACGGCGTTTGCGGCGGCGCTGCTGTGCACGCGGCATGACAGCCCCGGTTGTGGCGAGTGCGAGGGCTGCCGGACGGCGCTGGCGGGAACGCATGGCGATATCAAGATCGTGCGCCCGGAGGGCACCATCATTTCGGTGGCGACGGTGAGGGATGAGCTGCGGCCCTGGGCCTACAAGATGCCCACGACGGCGGATTGCCGCGTGCTAATCATCGAAGACGCCGACCGCCTCAACGAATCCGCCTCAAATGCGCTGCTCAAGGTGGTGGAAGAACCGCCGCTGCGCACCGTCATCATCATGTGCGCACCAACGACGAACGCGGAGGATTTCTCCGTTACGCTCCGTTCGCGCTGCCGCCACGTCTATGTGCCGACGCCGCATATCGACGACGTCACAAACCTCCTGCGCGCCGAGCGGCCAGAGCTTACCGACGAGCAAGCGGTCTGGGCCGCGACGGTGTCCAACGGTCACATTGGGCGTGCGCGTGGCTTTGTCTCCGATGAGGGCTCGCGTGCCTGGCGGGGCAAGGCCCTGGATTTCGTGGAGGCCGTGTTCGACCCGGCGAAGTCGTATTTGGCGGCGCGAGAGTTAGCCAACGAAGTGGCTGGCGAGGTGAAGCGGCGGATGGAGCCGCTAGAGGCTGAGGAGCTGGAGAATCTCGAGCGCTCGTTGGGTGTAGGTGCGTCTGGCAAGGGTGCACAGGCGGCGCTGCGCGGCTCTAAGGGCGTGATCAAGGAGCTGGAGGATAATCAGAAGCGGCGGCGCAGGCGCGCGGAGTCAGATCTGATTGACCTGTCGTTGACCGACATTATGGGGCTTTACCGTGACGCCCTGGTGCTGGCGTTTGGGGCGGAACGTGCTGGGTCGGCTTCTGGCGCTTCTGTTTCAGATTCTGGCGCTGATTCCGAGTTTGGGGATGGCTCCGTCTATCTCATTAATCCGGACCGCCGGCGGACGGCGACGGAGCTAGCCCGACGCCTTCCGCCAGAGGCGATATTGGCCTCCATCGATGCTGTCACCGAGGTGCGCGGCATGCTCGTGACTGCAGTGAAGCTGACGGTCCTGATGGATGAATTGATGGCTAAATTGCAGATCGCAGGGCAGGTTGGTCGCAGGTAAGCCAGCAGCTATGCCCAATTCAGCGGACTGAAGACCCCATTTTGGTAGCGATGGGGGCAGTGCAGTAGTATTACCGCTTGTACATTTTGTGCAGGGTTATTTCTGCTTGCTTGAAAGCTCAGCGCAATGTGCGTGCCGCCTTAGCTCAGTCGGTAGAGCGTCTCACTCGTAATGAGAAGGTCGCGAGTTCGATTCTCGCAGGCGGCTCGGTTTGAAACGGGATCCTTGGAAAAGGGTCCCGTTTTTTATTTTTTGGATCGGTCAAACATGAGGAGAGCGAATCCGGCGGCAAGCCGACGTGCGGTGATTCCCCGAAACGAATGGGGGCGGAAATCTCGGAGCCGGGGACTCTCAATCGAGTGTTTGCTACTGTTACTCAGCACATGGCAGGTACGCAGATACTAGGAGAACGCACGATGCGACAGCCCGGACACCAGCGATTAGTAGTGCGACCATCAGCGGGACGACTAGCTGTGGTTTTGGCGGCCGCGGCAATCATGCCTGCCGGTCTTGTGGCCTGCACCATCGACACGGAGGCTTCCAGAGCAGGAAGCGCTCAGCAAGCTGCCTCGGCGGAAACTCAAACGTCCTTGGCAGCTGAAGAAGAGGCCATGCAGATGCCGAACCCCACTCCGCCGAATGAGGAGTTTGCAATGCCTGATTCTGCTAACCCCGACGCAGTCGCTCCGGGCGACGCGCCACAACAGCAAGCTAATCGCGCTACTTCGCGTGCCGACGGCTCCAGCGCTGTAGCCGGCAAGGTCATCTACCTCGACCCGGGGCACGCCGGCACCCCACCACCTGCTGACCTGATGGTCACTGACGGTCGTGGTGGCCAAAAGCCGTGTAATACCTCCGGCACCGCTTCCAACGACGGCTTCCCGGAGCACGAGTTCAATTGGCTGATGGCGCAGGAAATCAAGCAACTGCTCGAACAGCGCGGTGCTCAGGTGCTACTCAGCCGCGAGAATGATGCCGGTCGTGCAGATTGCATCGATGCCCGTGCAGAGAAGGAAAATGCTTCCAACGCCGATGCCGTGGTGAGCCTCCACGCTGACGGTGCTGGAGAGGGCAACCGCGGATTCCATGTGTCGGCGATTTCTCAGCCGCTCGCTAATAATGACGAGCAGGGCTCTACCGCGCTGGCAACCGCCCTGCGCGATGCCTTTGTTGCCGCAGGTTTTGCGCCGTCTAACTATCTCGGCAGCGAGGGGCTGAATCCGCGCGCAGACCTCACCGGACTCAACCTATCGACGAAGCCAAAGGCACTGGTCGAATACGGCAACATGCGCGATAGCAGCGACATTGCCCTCTTGACTTCCAGCGAAGGCCGGCAGCGCTTGGCAGAGGCCACTGTGGCTGGGCTGGAAGGTTTCCTGGCGCAGTAGCCAACCTGCTAACTAGCCGGGTTGGCCTTAGCCTTCGGCGTCATCGCTTCGTAAGGCTCCATCATGGGGATATCCAGCATGGTGCTGGGGACACCAAAGGCATCGACAAGTACCTCAGACCAGGGACCAAGGGAATCAACCAGATCGGCCAAGCCCGCTCGCGCGCCCTTGGTGCGAGTACCGGTGAGCAGTGACTGCTCCAAGAACCAGCCGGCGTTATCGCAGACAACCGACAGGAAGAACACATCACGAACCTGCTCGAGCACTTCTTGAGAGCGCTCGTCTGTGATCGTGGATTCGGCTTCGAAGAACGCTTCCAGGATCATGCGATCGATATGCGCCCACGCGCAGGAAATCATGTGGTCCTGGACCTTGTCCACCAGCTTCGCGGCCTTTTCAACAGGCAGTTTCCGCGCCGGGCGCAGCCTGCGAGCAAGGGACTTGAGAAGTCGGTTCTCGCGCTCGATAAGTAGCTGCATCTGGCTGGCGGGGTCAAAGAGCGAGGACTCATCAGCGTCAGTCAGCGCATCCAAGAGGTTCTGGACGACGGCATCTGCACCGGTGCGACGGCGCAATATGCCACTGAAATTGTCGAGGCCGAAGCGCACCATTTCCAGGTTGGAAAAACTCTGCACCTCCCGGGCAAAACCACCCAAGAGTTCTTTGGTGACCAGCTGCAACATCACCACGTTGTCGCCCTCAAAGGTGGTGAATACGTCAGAGTCTTCTTTGAGAATGGTCAACAGGTTCTCTGCCATGTAGCCGGCTCCACCGGTGGCCTCACGCATCTCCTGGATGGCGTCGGTGGCATGTGCGGTGTTGGCGACCTTCAATGCGGCGGCATGCGCCTCCACTTCACGCAAATCGCGAGCCTGCTCCGGGGTTAGATTCGCACGGTCCAGCCCCTCCGCTTCGAGGTCGTGAATCCGCTTGATTAGCAGGTTGGTGGCAAATTGCAGACCGTACGAACGCGCAATGCGGGGGAGTAGTCGGATTCGGTGTTGGCGGTGCTCAATGAGCTTCTTTTCCGGCAGCGAATCGTCGGGAGCAAATTGGCGCCGCAAGTGTGCGTACTTGGTGCCGATGGTCAATGCGGTGCGGGTTGCCGCACCAGCGGCCGCACCGACTGTCACGCGGCCGCGCACGAGGGCACCGAGCATTGTGAAAAACCGTGCATTGGGGCTGTCAATATCGCTGCTGTACTCGCCAGTGGCCGAGACATCTGCAAAACGGTTAAGCAGGTTCTCCCGCGGCACGCGGTAATGATCGAACATGAGAGTGCCGTTGTCCACGCCCAAGAGGCCGCCCTTGGTGCCGTGGTCGCCGATAGCAACTCCGTCGACAGGCGAACCATCATCATTGCGGATTCGAGCGACAATGCAGTGCACACCATGGGATTCTTCCTGCCCTGGTGTGTAGAGCTGGCAAAAGACCGCAGCCCAGCGCCCATCGCGCGCGGCATTGCCCAAAAACCACTTCTCAGAGGAAGCCGTAGGGGAATTGAGGATGAATTCTTCCGTCTCGGGGTCGTAGTGCGCCGTGGTCTCGAGTGATTGGACGTCCGAGCCGTGGCCGCGCTCGGTCATCGCAAAGCAGCCGAGAGCCCGCAGCTCAATGAGGTCACGCACCAACTCGCCGTGACGCTCTGTTCCCAGGTTGCTGACAGCGCCGCCGAAAAGGCCCCACTGCACTCCGGACTTCACCATCAACGACAAGTCGGTGTGGCCAAGCATTTCAATCCCGGTGAGAGTGCCACCGGTATCTCCTGTGCCGCCCTGGTCAGTGCGGAAAGCGCCATAGGGCATGCCGGTCTTAAGCACCTTGGAAAGCGCGTCGGTGGTGTGCTGCCTGGCCTCCTCCACGGTCAGCCCAGAGGTGGGCCGCAGGGAGGGGTCTTCTAGAAGGACGCGGACATCAGCGCGCGCCTCGGGGAAATAGCCGTCCAGGGCCTTTTGCAGTGCGCCTGCCACTTCCGGTTCAGGACGGGAGGGGAGCGTCTTCGGAGCGTCGGTCGAGCGACGGCGGGGGATTCGCGTGGAGGTGGAAGAAGTCTGTGCCATAACCCAACGTTAATGGGATATCTGGGGCTTGTCAGCCGCTTTCGACTGAGAAACTCATGAGGAAATCGGGGCCGCGGGTCGGAAACAAGCTACCGGGATAGAACGAAGGTGGAAACGCAAAAGCCGTCGTCAAGCAAATACTGCGTTGTGCAGTGCTTGACGACGGCTCGCGTAATCAGACCCTCGGTCGGTCAGACCCCTAGCTGTGGGAACTAGACGCGCGACTTAACTTCGTCGAGGTTAGTCTCCGGGTGCTCGATGAGGTCACGGTCTTCGAGGCCCTTCGGCAGCAGGAACAGGGCGATCAGTGCCGGGATAGCCATGGCCATCAGGTAGATGGAGATGTAGAACGGGTTGCCGGTGGCGTCCATGATCATCTGGGCAATCATCGGTGCGAATGCACCACCCAGGACAGCGCCGATGGCGTAAGCGATGGAAGCGCCGGAGTAGCGAACCTCAGCCGGGAACATCTCGGAGTACATGGCCGGCTGCGGGCCGAAGGTCAGTGCCAGCGGCAGGGTGAGGACTGCGACGGTCATGACGTAGAGGAACGGGCCCTTATCCAGGATGTTCCACATGACGGCTTCCCAAATCATGATTAGGACGTAGCCGATGATGAAGGTCTTGGCGCGGCCGATACGGTCGGACCAAGCGCCAGCCATGAACATGAAAATGGTCCAGCAGATACCGGCGACGAGAGTGCCTGTCCAAGCGACGGTTGCGGAGTAGCCCAGTGTCTTCTGTGCGTAAGCGCCGAAGAATGCGATCACGAGGTAACCGGTGGCCTGCTGAGCAGCGAAGATCAGGGCGCCCTGGATGACCTTGCCCCAGTGGTTGCGGAAGAGCTCCGGCAGCGGAGCGGAGCGCTCAGCAGACTCAGCCTGCATAGCCTGGAAGACCGGGGACTCATCGACGGTGCGACGAATCATGTAACCAATCAGAACCAGGATGAAGGACAGCAAGAATGGCACACGCCAACCCCAGTCCATGTAGGCTTCCTCGCCGATGATAGCCATAACAATCAGCATGGTTCCGGTAGCCAGGGTCAGACCCAGCGGAACACCGGCCTGCGGGAATGCGCCGTAGATACCGCGCTTTTCCTTCGGTGCGTACTCCACGGACATCAGGGCTGCACCGCCCCATTCGCCACCCGCGGAAAGGCCCTGGAAGATACGGAGCAGAACCAGCAGGATAGGTGCAGCGATGCCGATTGACTCATAAGTCGGCAGCAGACCGATACAGAAAGTAGCTGCACCCATGCCGATGAGGGTGAAGACCAGAATCATCTTGCGGCCGTAGCGGTCACCGATATGGCCGGCGACGATAGCGCCAAGCGGGCGGAAGAGGAAGGAAATACCCAGGGTTGCCCAGGCGAGCACCTGAGCGACCTGTGGGTTCGACTTCGCAGCCGGCTCGATGAAGTGCGGAGCGAGCACGATAGCTGCGGCCTGAGCGTAAATCAGGAAGTCATAAAACTCGATGGTCGTACCCACGAGAGTTCCCGTGAGCACCTTGCGGCGCTGCTTGGGATCATTCGCGATGATCGAAGTAGTCATAAATAACAAGACTTTCTTTACATACCCGTCCGCACGGCCATCGAGGACCTTGGCGATCTCAGCGGTCGTGCAGAAATCGCCCCAGGTTTTTCTCAGCCAGCGTTTGGGGAATGGACAGATTGTTTGACGGTGTCGAATTCTTACACAGCCAGGCCTGTAGCGACCAGCGTTTGAACTTCAGCGAGCGATGACAAAAAGTGAACAACGGGGGTAATAGGGGGTGGTGAATGGCGGTAGAATTCCTTTGTTTGTGACCGGATTCATTTCCTGAATGTCTAGGAAGGGTGGAATCGGGGGTGTGCGAAGGGTGCGGAAAGGGCGCTGCTTAACGACGGTCCGTTTCCGGCCTAATGTGCGCGACCTGATGTCCGTCCATGCGCGAAGTTGTCTTAAATAGGGGAAATCTGCGTTTTATGACTGTTCGGCTACCCCCACATTGAACTAATTTGTAATTATATAATCAGAAATTGTGTGAATGATGTGGCAAAAGTGACGCAAGACATGAAGGAAGTAACGGAATGATAACGATGTAGTGTCGAATAGGTCATTGCCCCCGGATGGGGCAGGGGCGCAAGGTCGGCAATACGCCACCCCGAGACGGGGGTGTGAGCCCCAGGTTTCAGGGGCATATATGCCGAAACCAACCCGAGGTGCCCAAACTGGGCACGCCACCGGATTAGCCGCCACTCCACTAACCGACTCAGTTGCCCCGCCCCGCCTGCTCAACTATCTCGGCACACCTCTTGTGGTTAGCTCCGGTGGCTTAAATCTGCACCATTGTGCGTAAGGCGCTGGGGACCGTCGTAAAGTAAACGACATGTCTTCTCACGCAGGAACTAACGGCAATGAAAATGAGGTACCTCACGGCAGGGCCAAATCCAATAAAGGCACGCCGTTGTGGCTGCTCGCCGCAATTGCAGTTTTCGCCGTCGCGTGGGGTGGCAATGAATTCACACCGCTGATGGTGATGTACCGCGAAAACGCTGACCTGGCGCCGGTGTTCATTGACCTTCTATTGCTGGTCTACGCTCTCGGCATCGCGCCGGCACTGCTGATTTCTGGCCCAATCTCGGACCGTATCGGCCGTAAGCCGGTGATGCTCGCCGCGCCGGTGCTCTCGATTCTGGGCTCGACTCTCATCGCGCTGGGCGAGACCATCGCCCCGCTCATCCTCACTGGTCGTTTTATCTCGGGCTTGGCAGTCGGCATTGTCATGGCCGTGGGCGGCTCGTGGGTAAAGGAGCTTTCCGATCCACGCTTTGACCCCAAGGCCACTTCCACCTCGGGCGCGAAGCGTCAGTCCATGGCGTTGACCTTGGGCTTTGGCCTGGGTGCGGGTATTGCCGGCACGTTGGCGCAGTTCGCACCGCTGCCGGGGCAGTTGGCTTATATCATCCACATCCTGATTTCTATCCCAACGATCTTCGGTCTTGTGGCTGTGCCGGAGACCCGCCAGTCGCCGCACCTGGGCGGCAGCAACGCTCCGCACGAAAGCGTCTGGGAGTCTCTACACACCCCTTCGGTAACTAACCGTCGCTTCCTGCTCGTCGCCGCGATGGGAGCGCCGTGGGTCTTCGGTGCAGCCGGTGTTGCCTACGCAATCATTCCGTCGTTGCTTCAGGACCACGTCTCACAGCCGGTGTTCTACTCCGCGATGGTCACACTGTTTGCGCTGCTCTGTGGTTTTGGTATTCAGCAGATTGGTCCACGCTTTGTGACCGAGCACAACGCCCGCGGTTCGCTGATCGCAATGGGCATTGTGGTTATCGGCATGGGAATGGCCGCATGGATGTCCACCAACCCCACCGCAGTGACGGCGTTTATTGCAGCGCTGGTGCTGGGCACGGGCTACGGCCTGGCCATGTTTACCGGTCTTAACGAGGTACAGCGCATCGCCGGTCCGCGCGATATGGCTGGGCTGACCGGTATCTTCTACTGCCTGACTTACATAGGCTTCGCATTCCCGGCAATTCTGACCAAGCTCTCCCAGTCCATCTCCTGGATGACCTACCCGGTCATGCTCGGTGGCGGTATGGTCATCGCCATCCTGATGGGCTTGGTTATTTACTTCAATTCCACCGTCAACCTGCCACAGCGCGCTGAGTAATCTCGCATTCCCTGGAAGACTAATCAACCCCGTCAATGTGAGGTTGGCACACGTATAAGCGGCTTTCCTTACTAAGCGCCTATAGTTCTTCCTATGGAGAAGCACAAGAACGAATCACCGGCCACCGCGATGACAGAATCGTCGGCAAGCGCGAAACCTCGCGCGCTGGTGACGGGCGGTGCCGGATTTATCGGTTCGACGCTAGTTGACCGGCTGCTGGCTGAAGGGTACGCGGTCACGGCGTTGGACGATCTCTCCCACGGAAAGCTGGACAATCTCCAGCAGGCATCGCTTAACGACGACTTTGAGTTCATAACCGCCGATGTGCTGGAGGTGGACTGGGACGAGCTGCTCGGGCAAAACCGCCCGGAGGTTATTTTCCACCTCGCAGCGCAGATTGATGTGCGGATTTCCGTAGCCGACCCGGTGCGAGATGCGACGCTGAACATCATTGGCACAATCAAACTTGCCGATGCGGCCCGAAAGCACGGTGTCCGCAAGGTTGTGTTTACATCTTCGGGCGGTTCCATCTACGGCACGCCGGAGGAGCTTCCGGTGTCGGAAAGCGTGCCGGTTAATCCGATGAGCCCCTATGCCGCTTCAAAGGCGACGGGCGAACTGTACTTGAATATGTTCCGCAACCTTTACGGGCTCGAATGCTCGCACATCGCGCCGGCGAATGTGTACGGCCCGCGGCAGGATCCGCACGGCGAGGCTGGTGTGGTGGCTATTTTCGCCCAGCGTCTGCTGGCGGGAGAGCCGACCAAGGTGTTCGGTGACGGCGGAAATACCCGCGACTATGTGTATGTCGACGATGTGGTGGATGCTTTCTACCGCGCATCCGGCGAGGTCGGTGGCGGAATGCGCTTTAATATTGGCACCGGTGTAGAAACCTCGGATCGGCAGCTGCACTCGTTGGTGGCGCAGGCTGCGGATGCCGAGGATAACCCGGAGTTTGCACCGCCGCGCACTGGTGATGTGGCGCGGTCGGCGTTGGATCCCACGCGGGCGCGTGAGGTACTCGGCTGGGAGCCGGCTATGAGTATTCAGGAGGGCGTTGCCCGTACTGTGGAGTACTTCCGGAATCAGGGCTAGCGCAGCTTACTTGCCAGCTTCTTCCATGCGCTTAGCGTGGATGAGAGCCAGCTCGATATTGTCCTCGAACACGTCAAGAGGCTGTGCGCCCGAGACGAACTGCGTACCAACGAGGAAGCCCGGAGTACCGGAAATGCCCAGCATGGAGCCGAACTGGGTGGCATTCTTGACCGCCTCGGTCCACTTGCCGTCCTTAAGCTCCTTTTCAAAGCGCTTCATGTCCGGCACACCGGCCTCGCGAGCGACGGCAATCAGGTCTTTCTCAGTGAACTCCGGGTGGCCCTGGCCCTTTTCCCCGGCCTTCTTAAACAGCGCACGGGAGAATTCCCAGAACTTGCCCTGAGCTGCCGCGGCACGGCCGGCCTCAGCATCCTTGATGGCCTTCTCGCCATTGATGGCCATGTCGTTCCACTCCAGGCGGACCAGTCCCTCGTTGACGTACTTTTCCACGAGGTCAGGCTCGGTTTCGTTTGCGAACTTCGCGCAGAACGGGCACTCGAAGTCCGAGTAGATCGAGATTACGACCGGCGCATCCACTGCACCGAGAGCAAAAGGATCATTTTCATTGCGGCGGTGGACATTGTCCATATCCTCCGGGGACTTCAACTGTGCTCCCGCCTTTGGTCCGTAGATGCTGGCGTCGAAAGAGCCATTCGGACCAGGCACAGGCGCAATCTCGCCCCTGCCTGGTGCAACACCCGCCATGTTGACGGTGCTCACGCCGTTGAAGCTAGCCGAACGCGAACCAGCGAAGAAGCCCGCTGCACCGACAACAATCAATGCGACGACAGCTAGCGCCCACGCGGCGTTCGGAATCGAGTACCACGACTTAGTTTTCCCACCGCTGTCGGCAGACCAGGACTCCAAGTCCTGCTCAGTGGGTACCGGCTGAGAATCCTGCTGGGGTTCCTGCGGTGTCTCCTGCCACGCTGCGTCTGCCGAGGGCTGCTGCGAATCGCTGCTGTTGTCAGCGGCGGCGTTGTCCTTATTTTCTTCGCTCATGGCTTCTATGGAACCACAGCCTCAGATTCACATGCGCTTAGCGTGCCGATTAGTCGGACGGAGCGTTGTTCTCGACCTTCGTCGCGCTGTCCTTTTGGCTGCTGTTCTGGCTGCCCGAAATCACAATTTCTTCTTCCGGACGCACAGCGGTCTTCAAAGCCACTGCACGAGCCAGTCGCGCGTAGCGTAGCTCCTGTTCGCGGAAGCGGATGTAGGACGACACCGTGGTAAACACAAACGCCAACACCAGTACGTAGAGCAGCAAATCGGTGCCCCGGTTCACGCCAATCCAGTTGGCTACCACGGTCAAATCGTCGGGACGCACGATTGCCCACAGGCACGCGACGACGAAAAGGACGAAGCCCAGCTTCACGCCCGCCTTGGCACGCGCTTTACGACGGTTAGCGACGAAGTAAGCCACCAGGCCCACCATCGCCAGCAGCAAAATAATTTGAACGATGGATGCGGTCATGGCAGCCTCTTCGAAATCAGGGAGTCGGCAAGGATATTGACACCGTTGAACAAGGATTGCCCTTTGGACATGGAGTATTCCGTGTAGAGGATATCCACCGGCTGCTCAGCGGTACGCCAGCCTCTGTTGTCCATGACCTCGACAAATTCGGAGGCATGGCTCATGCCGTTCATGCGCAGGTTCAGTTGCTCTGCCACCGTGCGGTTGAAGGCGCGCAGACCGTTGTGGGCGTCGGTAAGCCCGAGCCGACGCGTGCGTGGTGACAACATGACCACCGTCTTGAGGACAATTCGCTTAATCAGCGGCACCTGGTCATCCTCGGCGCGAGGGCGGCCGAAACGGGTTCCCACAATGATGTCGATTGGTTCGGTACGCAGTCGCTGCACCATGGCGACGACGTCCTTGACCTGGTGCTGGCCATCGGCGTCGAAGGTGACAAAGTACTTCGAGCCAGCCTGCGCGCGAGCGTATTCCACGCCGGTCTGGATAGCCGCACCTTGACCCAAATTGACAGGGTGGTTGACCAGGTGAGCGCCGGCCCTGTGAATCTCCAGGCTGGAGTTATCCGAAGAGCCGTCGTTGACCGCGACAATGTTGGGGAAGGTCTCGCGAGCGTGCTCGAGAACCTCACGAATAACCTGGCCCTCGTTGTAGCACGGCACAATCAGCCAGGTGTCCGAGAAATCCATGTTGTCAGTCATCGTTCCGAAGCCTACCGCACAAACAATCGTCGGTATGCGCGTGACATGAGCTGAGATGGCAAAAGTCGGAAAAGTGTCCGCACCGCCAAGTTAAACACCGCCCGCGGCCTGGAAATCAGCCCCTCAGCTACCAGCGTGCGCTGGAGCTGACGTTCACCGCGGATGATGCCGCGCGAGGTTCGCCGCTCGAACATGCCGTCGGCACGGAAGTACACCAGCGGCTCGGGCAGATTCTCAAACTTCGCGCCGGCGGCCATGAGGCGCACCCAGAGGTCGTAGTCCTCCATCAGACGGATGTCGCGATACCCACCGACCTCACGCACCTTCGCCGTTCGTAGCATCGAGGAGGGGTTATTCACGGGTGAATTAATCTTGATATAACGCGCAATCTCGGCGTGCGTCTGCGGCAGAGTCCGCACGCGCACCACATTGTCCGGCGTGCCCTCGAACTCCGCCATTGCACTGCCCAACACATCCAACTCCGAATCGGCAGCCAGCGCATCCCACTGCTTTTCAAAGCGGTCCGCACGCGCAATATCGTCCGCATCCAGCCGCGCCACCCATGGCGTTTCCACCAACTGAAGACCCACCTGCGAAGCCACTCCCGAGCCGCCATTTTCCGCACAACGCAGCACGGTCATCTCCGAATGCGCCTGCTCATGCTTGACGACGACCCGGTCGAGTTCCTGCCCGATCGGGCCATCGATGACCACAATGACGTGCGCGGCCGGACGCGTCTGGTTCCACAGCGACTGCAGCGCAGCATCGAGCTGGTCGGGGACGACGCGGTGGTAGACGGTCATGAGAACCGTGAGGTTAGTGATGGTGGACATGTGAGTCTCGAACCTTGGGAGTTGCAGGGGGATGTGGACAGTTTTTTTTGGGGGGGGGGACCGCATTGGATGCGGGTGGTGTTATTCCACCGCAAAAGCCTCCGATACGGCTGACCTGGCAGCACGTGGGGAAAGTTTGCGCAGCGCAAGCAGGTGAATGACAACACCTACTGCTGAGCCTACGGCGATAGCCGCGACCGTGCGTACCGACAGGTGCCCAGGAAGGAAAAGAATGGCAACGGCGATCGTGGTCGCAACCAACCAACCGATCAGATACATATGGTGCTTTTCCACTGCCAAGGTGACCGAGCCGGTAATCATCAACATGGCGGTCAACGTCGCACCGAGCGTCAGCGCTGCGAGCACCGGCCCGGACACGTGATAGCTATCGTCCAGGATGAGAGTCATAATCCACGGGCCGATGAGCCATGCCAGGCCCGCCCCGAAGGTGCCGAAAGCAGCCAGCGCCCCCAACGGCTTGGCCAGCGCTGCCAGCACGCCTTCGGAGCGATGCCGGACAAAGCTCACAATGATGGCGTTTTGGAACTTCTCTAAGGGCATGAGCAGCGGAGCGCGGGTCAGCGTTACGGCGTAGGCGATACCCGCAATGGTCACCGCTGCGGTGAAGTTGTTGGCATGCGGCGGGGTCAGCGACTCGGCTATCCCGGCGCCAGTGGTGACCGCTTCGCCGGCAATCTTGACGATTGTCGGAAAACCTGTGACCAGCACAGCAGATGCGCCGGATGCGCCCATGGCCGTGACCATAAGCGCGACGAAGCGGCGCACCGGGACGTCGGCACGCGCGAACATGACCGAGCGGGTTGCCGGGGAAAACAGCGCGAGAATGAGCCAACTGACAGTGCCGAATACCGTGATAATCAGCCAGGCCAGCAGGCCCCAGCCGAAGTACCAGGCGATGAGTGCCAGAGCCACGCGCACGAGAATGTCAATCATGATTAGCGCGGCGTAGGGGCCCCACAGTTGGCGGCCGCTGAGCAGACCCGAGGTGGTGGCCTGCATAGAGTACAGCGCCAGACCAAAAGCCATAAGCAGAATTGCAGTGCCGGCGTCATCCTGCACGACCAGTGGGGCCCACAGCGGACCCGTCACTGCCATGGTGACGAAAGTAACTGCGGCGACGCCCAGGGACACTGTGATGGGACGAGCGCCGAGAACTTGACGTGCTTCCGAGGCTTCCTGCTCCTGGCTCTGCCTCTGCTCCTGTTTTCGCTCCCGCTCCCGCGATTCCGCAGCACCGATTGCGCGCGTGGTCTCCTGCATCAGCCCGCCGAGAACACCCGTGAGCGCGAAGAAAAGCCCCCAGAACGCCACGAACTGCAGGTTTACCGCATTGGGAAGTGCGCGGGCCGAGATAATCAGCACCGCGAAGCTGCCTATCGCTGCGACAATCGTGGCCAGCGACAACCATTTGAAACCGGACATTGACGTGCCTCTAGCTCTCTAGTCCTTGGCCTTCGAGTAGCCGAGCTTTTCAAACTGAGCGGCCAGTTCCTCGTCCACGATTGGAGCACCATTATCGTCGATGCCCTGGTCAGCAGGGGAACGCGTTGGGTCGGTGGGGAAGTCCGGCAAGGAGCTGCGTGACAGCCAGGAGTCAAAGATGACATCCAGGTGCGAGGTGGTGATGCCACGCTCACGGCATACGCGGTTGGCCAGTGCGCGGAAGTCCACTGCATCGACCACACTGTGGCGGTTGGTGGTGGTCCACTTGCGCACCAGGTCGAAGAACACCTCGTCGCCCAGCAGCAGACGCAGAGCGTGCACAGTCAGCGCGCCGCGCTTGTACAGACGGTCGTCGAACATCAGCTTGGGCCCTGGGTTGGCGATGACGATGTCCTGATCATCTTCAAGCAGGTCCAGGTAGTGCTTGCGGGCGTGCACATCCGCGCTGGCACCGCCGCTGACCTCGGACCACACCCACTCGGAATAGCAGGCAAAACCCTCGTTGAGCCAGATATCGCGCCACTGCGAAATGCCGACACTGTTGCCGAACCACTGGTGCGACAACTCGTGGGCAATCAGTCGATTCCACGTGTCCTTGCCGTCGGCGTGGTTGGCTCCGAAGATGGACAGACCCTGTGCCTCGATGGGGATCTCCAGGTCGTCTTCACAAATGACCACCTGGTAGGCACGGAAGGGGTAAGGGCCAAAGAGCTTGGCGAATTCATCGAGCATGCGTCCCTGGTCGCGGAAGTCATGGCGGGCATTGGCCACCAACTCAGAGGGCACCCAGGCCACTACGGTCGAGGTCTGGCACGGCAGCTCGACCTTCTTAAACTGGCCGACATTGATGGTGGCCAGGTAGGAGGCCATGGGCTCCTCGGTGACAAACCGCCAGCGGCGGCGCGATCCGCCCACGTTCACCGGAGCGTCGGCAAGCCCTGGTGCGACGACCTCGTAGGGAGCGTCGGTGACCATTGTGAACTCGTAGAACGCCTTGACCTCGGGATCGTCATCGCAGGGGTACCACGACGCCGCGCCCACCGGCTGCGATGCCACAAGCGCGCCGTTTTCCAGTTCCTCCCAGCCAATTTCGCCCCACTTCGAGCGCACCGGACGTGGCGTGCCCGAGTAAGTGACAATCAGCCGCAGCGTCTCGTCGGGAGCCAACTCGCGGTCAAAGGTGACGCGCAGCTTGCGTCCCGAATGGCGCCAGCGCTTTACATCGATTGAGTGTGCCTGCGAATCGGAAATCGCATCCACCGAATCGGCCCCCAGCGCATCCGCAAAGTCGAGCGTGATGTGTGAGGTCCAAGCATTGATTTCGATATGCAGAGTCGCCGTCGCCTTCAGACGATTCGGCCCGACCCGATAATCGAGGTCCAGCTCGTATTTGTTCACCCGGAAACCCAGGTTGAACGCAATACCGGTATAAGGATTAGTGAAATCAGCGCTACTCACGGCTGTTACCTTACTTGAGCTTGTTCCACAGCCACGTAGATATGAGTGCCTCGACGAACGCGACCTGCGAATTATCCGCCGCACCGGCGTGGCCTCCTTCGGTATTTTCGTGATAATCCACCGGCTGTCCCGCTTCCTCCAGCAGCCACGCCAGGCTCCTCGCATGTGCCGGGTGGACGCGGTCGTCCCTGGTAGACGTCGTAATCAACGCTGGCGGGTAGGCGCGCTGCTCTCGCTTGACGACGCGCTGGACCGGCGAATACTGCGCAATCGCAGCCCGCTCGGTGGGGTCGTCCGGGTTTCCATATTCGGCCATCCAGGAGGCTCCTGCGGACAGCTTGTGATAGCGCATCATGTCCGCCAGTGGCACCTGGGACACCACTGCGCCCACCAACTCCGGGTAGGAGGTTAGGCAGACAGCGGTCAGCAGCCCGCCGTTGGAACCACCGCGCACGCCCAGCTGCTCGCGCGTGCAGTAGCCGCGTTCAACCAGGTCGCGCAGCACGGCCTGATGATCCTCATAGACCCTCATCCGCTCAGTCTTGACCACCGAGGAGTGCCAGGTCGGGCCGAATTCGCCACCGCCACGCAGGTTGGCCTCCACGAAGTACCCGCCCCGCTCGAGCCAGGTCAGGCCACGAATCGCCGAGTACTGCGGGACCAGTGAGACCTCGAAACCGCCGTAGGCGTGCACGAGGGTAGGGGCTGGGTTCGGAGTGGGTGTGGCTGTGGTTGTCTCTGCACTAGCGCCTGCGTCAGCACTTGCACCAGCCCCCGCGCCGAAGCGACCGGTGATGCGGTACGGAATCCGCGTGCCATCGACCGAGGTCGCCCAGTGCTGCCGCGTCTCCATCCCCTCACTGTCGAAGAGCGCCGGAGCACGCCGCACTTCCGTGAGCGGGCTGCCGACCTGCCCGTACCAGAGGGTTGCCGGCTGCGTTGCCGAGGTCGAAACCAACCAGATCTCATCGTCGCGTTCAGAGGCTGTATCAATCACGCTCACAGTGGCCTGCGCAGGTAACTCGCCGAAGGCCTCCACCGGCTCCCATGAGGCCTCGCGCAAGACAACCAACTTCGTCGCGACATCCTCCAACAGCGTCAGCACCAGGAAGTTCTTCGTCCATGCGAGCTGCTGGAACGACGTGTGCGCATCCGGGGTGAAAATCACCTCCACCTCACGCGAGCCTGCCAGCCACTTTTCTAGCTCCACAACAGCCACGCCACCAGCCGGAATGCCGTTGAAGTCCGTGCGCGGCATCAGCACCAGCCACTGCCTATGGACACTCGTCCGGCAGTCCTGCGGCACCTCCAGAATCTGCAGCGAAAAGTCCCCATTCTGCTGCGCCGCCAACTTGCCCGAACGCTCCGCTGCCACGAACCGCTGCGAATTATAAAAATCATGCGCACGCTCGACAAACAGCCGCTCGAAACCCTCCGTCGCGTCGAACCAGCCGCCCACGGCCACATCATCACTGTGGCCCGAGAAAATCACATCCGCGCTTGACGACGGCATGCCTCGCCGCCACCTACGCACTTGCCGCGGGTAGCCCGAATCCGTCAGTGACCCCGGACCAAAGTCACTGCCAACGAGAATCTCGTCACGGCCCAACCAACAGACATCGGACTTCGCCTCCGGGAGGTAGAACGGCTCATCCTCGACAAAAGTGCAATTGTCGAGGTCAAACTCCCGCACCACGGTGGCATCGGCGCCACCGCGAGAGAGCAGAATCAACGCGCGGTCATACTCCGGATAACGGCACACCGTGCCCTTCCAGACCCAGTTTTCTCCCTCGGCTTTCGCCAGCGCATCGAGGTCGATGAGAGTTTCCCACTCGGTCGCCTGCGGATCTTCCTGGCCAGCCAGATAGCTCTGCAACGACGTCCGCCGCCACAGGCCCCGCGGATGCTCGGCATCCCGCCAGAAGTTATAGAGGTACTCGCCGCGCCGCACCGGGTATGCGATCCGGGCATCGGTGTTGAGCGCAGCCAGGATGCGTTGTTCCAGGTTGGTGCGGTCGCTGGTGTCGTCGGCAAGCGAATCGACGCCTGCGACGGTGGCCTCCGACTGCGCGCGAGCCCACGCCAGCGCCTGGGAGCCGTCGATATCGTCCAGCCAATCGGGGACAAGGTCAGTGGAGAGGAAGGAGAAATCGTTGCCCAAGTCGGTGTCCGTGTCGGTGCCCATGCCCACCACCGTAGCCGACCGCAGTAGGTAAAACCGGGACTCGCGCGTGAAGTAAAGACAAGTCGTGCGTAGACTTGTGCACGTGGCTGAACATTTTGATCTTGTAGTACTCGGCGGCGGTCCTGGCGGATACGTCGCAGCAATCCGTGCATCCCAGCTGGGTCTGAAGACCGCTGTGGTGGAGAAGCAATACTGGGGCGGTGTCTGCCTCAACGTTGGCTGTATTCCATCCAAGTCTCTGTTGAAGAACGCCGAGGTGGCGCACATTTTCAACCATGAGGCTAAGACCTTCGGTATCTCCGGCGATGTCTCCTTTGACTTCGGTGCCGCACACGCGCGTTCGCGCAAGGTGTCCGCGGGCATCGTCAAGGGTGTTCATTTCCTGATGAAGAAGAACAAGATCACCGAAATCAACGGTTTCGGTGAATTCACTGGCCCGACCTCCATGGCCATCACTGATGGCGATGACAAGGGCAAGGAAATTACCTTCGACAAGGCGATTATTGCAACCGGCTCTGTCGTCCGTTCCCTGCCGGGCGTTGAGGTCGGCGGCAACATCGTTTCCTACGAAGAGCAGATTCTCTCCGACGAGCTGCCGGACTCCATGGTTATCGTCGGCGCTGGCGCCATCGGTATGGAGTTCGCATACGTCTTGGCTAACTACGGCGTGGACGTCACCATCGTCGAGTTCATGGACAACGTTCTGCCGAACGAGGACGCAGACGTCTCCAAGGTTATTGCCAAGGAATACAAGAAGCTGGGCGTCAAGCTCATGACCGGGCACAAGACCACCTCCATCGTGGACAATGGTGACTCGGTTGAGGTCAAGGTCGAGGCCAAGGATGGTGGCGACGAGCAGACTCTGACCGTCGACCGCGTTATGGTCTCCATCGGCTTCGCACCGCGCACCGAGGGCATCGGCCTGGACAAGGCCGGTGTTGAGCTGGGCGAGCGCGGCGAGATTGTCATCGACGAGTACATGCGCACCAACGTCGGCAACATCTACGCCATCGGTGACGTCACCATGAAGCTGCAGCTGGCACACGTCGCTGAGGCACAGGGCGTTATCGCAGCTGAGCACATGGCGGGTCACGAGACCGAGACCATCCCGGACTACAACATGATGCCGCGCGCAACCTTCTGTAACCCGCAGGTTGGTTCCTTCGGTAAGACCGAGGCGCAGGCCAAGAAGTGGGCAGAGGAGAACGGTCGCGAGATTAAGGTCTCCACCTTCCCGTTCTCTGCAAACGGTAAGGCCCAGGGTCTGGCGGAGCCGGCTGGTTTCGTGAAGCTCATTGCAGATGCCGAATACGGCGAGCTGCTGGGTGGCCACATGGTGGGCGCCAACGTTTCCGAGCTCATGCCGCAGCTGGTCCTGGCTGAGAAGTACGAGCTGACCACTGAGGAAATCGGCCGCGCCGTCCACATTCACCCGACCATGTCCGAGGCTATGAAGGAAGCAGCTGAGGGCGTTATGGGCAAGATGATCAACCTGTAAGAGGTTGTGGCTTTGCCCCGGGGCCAGTTTTCGCTGGTCCTGGCTCTCACCGGGCTGGTCCCGGTTCAGGCAAATACGAGTTAGTGCTTAAGTTTATGTCAGTTTGACCGTGAAAATCGGTGGGTAGGGTCAGGCGGTGAATGCATCACCACTTT
>NZ_KV809129.1:0-63523 GCF_001812455.1 Corynebacterium sp. HMSC076C10 | reverse complement strand
ACATCAGCCAACCAAACACATAAACTGCCTGGCCGCGCTGACCTCCGAATACATTACACACATGCCCCCATTTAAGCGAATCCGCTGGTAGAACCTGGAAAACGAATCACTTTAGTTAACTCCGTACGCCAGATTTGAGCCTTCCTACGGCTCGGGCGCTACTTTTCAGCAACTCAGAAATCGACCAATTACTTAGTCAGAGCCGCCTTGTCACCTGCGAGTCGTCGCCAAGCAGTGGCAGACGCGACCCCCATCAGCGCACCCGCACCCAGAAACACGCTGCCTGCACCCATCGCGGTAGCACCCAAACCAGCAACCGGCGGCAGGATGACCTGCGCCAAGCGGTTGCCCATCAGTCGGATGGATAGCGCCTGAGCGCGCACTTCGGCATCCACCAGGGAGCTCACCCACGTCATTGACATGGGCATGACAAAACCCCACGCCAAGCCACAGATACCAACCGCGACAACCATCAGCCACGCACTCTGTAGCCACGGCATTGCCAAAAGCGGCAGGACACCGGCACAAACTGCAATGATAAGGACTCGATTGCGATTAGCTCGGTGCAAAACAGTCGGCATGAGGGCTCGGGAAATAATCGCGAGGCCACTACGCGCACCAAGGATTGCCGTCACCTCGGCAACACTAAAGCCCAGTTCGCGTCCCAGCACCGGCACATATGCCGTCAACAGGTCAATGGCTACGATGACCGCAATTGATACAGCCATGGCGCTGGACATGCCGTCGATACGCAGGATGCTTAGGACCGATGCGCCGCTGGCTTCGGCCTGCGCCGGCCGCCTCTTGTCCATCCGGCTGCGGTCGCTAACAGTCGACGCCGGGGATTGCTCAGTTGAGCTAGCAGCTTGCACTTCGGCGGCTGCATTCGCTTCGTGCCGTCGATAAGCAGTTGCGACCGGCCAGCCGATGACCAGGGCGACCGCGCCGATTCCCGTCATCGCCCAGAGCGCAGAAGTGGTGGCGGTCATGGCGCTGCCGTCGTGGTTGGGAGTGAGCAGACCAGCACCGACAATGCCGAGGAACTGCCCGACGGAAATTCCGAGCGTGAAATAAGCAAAGAGGCTATCGAGCCCGGCGACGCCGCCACGCAGGTGCGAAACCATGCCTTGAGCGGCGATGAGCGTGGTCATGTGGGCAAACCCCAGGGCCACGTAGCCGAGCAGAAGAATAGGTAGGTTCGGCGAGAGCGCCATTACTGCTGCCGCGATGACGGTGGCGACGAGACCGGAGTACATGACTTCGGTGGCGCGATGACTGTCGACAAGCTTGCCGGCGGGAAGCGCAATAATAAGAGGTACAAGTGAAAATGCGGCAGTGAACCAGCCGACGGTGGCGGCGGAACCGCCAAAATCGAGGACTCGCCAAGAAAGCAGCACGCGACCGCCGTTGAAAACCGCTTGTCCCAACACAGTAATGAGAACCAATAGGCCGAACCAGCGTCTCATACCTGTTTGTAACTCCCCTTCTCCTGTGTGGTCGTACTCTTCGCGGGGCGATTTCTTTTTGCACGTCAATACCTAAATTGATCGGTGCCTTCTCGTCGACTCGCACTCCTGCCAACCCGCGAAGAGCGGTCAAAGTGATGCGGCTTATTAAGAATAGTCCCTGAAGTTAAACATGTTTAGCGCATAGAATGAATTATTCGGGCATCCTTGTCGATGTAACCGGTTTGCTTATTTAGTTAATAAAGAATCAGGAATTAGGAGCCATGCTTGAACGCACATTGGTGTTCGTCGATACGTCATATTTATTGGCGAGCTTTTACAACTCGTGGGAAACCGGAGCCCGCGGGCAATTAGAAATCGACCTTAGAGAAGTAGTTAGTGTCCTTGACCGAATGATTAACCAGCAGCTGAACCAGCCAGTTCAGCGGCAACTTTGGTACGACGGCATCCCGGAGTCGGGGCCGCATCGTTACCAGCGCTCACTGCGCACGATCGATGGTGTGCAGCTGCGCGCAGGTCAACTCATTGAATGGGGTGACCGACGGACGCAGAAGGCCGTCGATACTCGGCTCGTCGCAGACATGGTTGTCGCCGGCCTGCGCAACCAAGTTTCCGATATCGTGCTGGTCTCGGGCGATGCGGACATGCTGCCCGGCGTCGCCGAGGCTTCGGCTGCCGGTGTGCGCGTGCATCTCTACGGCTTCGGCTGGGACTCCATGTCCGGTGCACTTCGCCATGCCTGCGATTCGACGACAATCCTCGATCCCCGCGAGGACTTCGCCGACGCCATGCAGCTCAATGTCCTCGAAGGCCCAATCCCACCGGTCGTCCGCACGAATAAGCCGCTGGGCGATGCCGAACCAATCGAAGATCTCGGCGCTACCTGCGTGCCGGATACGCGCATCACTCCTCCGGGCGAGGGCTCGCTTGACGACGGCACGGAGAACACTCCCTCCGCCGCCGACGGTGACGCTGCTTCGCCGGAGGCTGGAACTCCGGAGGTTCCGCAGGACCAGCGCGTTGTGCCATCCCCCACCGCTGACAGCGACTCCGACTGTCGCAGCGAAGACAATGCCGCAGCCACGCCGACGGCCAAGGCCGACTCGCCGAAGTTCAACGAGGTCGAGCACGCGGCCAAGATGGGTGCCCGGGAAATCCCGGCGCAGGCTGAGCACCGCGCTGAGGTAGAGCGCACCGGCGGTTCGGAAGCTACACGGGTGGATTCCGCTACTTCGGGCGTTTCGGCTGCCTCACCAACGCAGCCAACGCAGCCAGCACAGCCTTCTCCAGCGACCATGCCCGGCGCGACAGTCAACACTGGCAGTGGGGCTGGTAACGACACTGCGAACAACACCGGAGCCGAGCATGCAGGCGCGTCTGCCTCCGATTCCGCGTCGTCGACTGCAACCGGAAGTGGGGAGTCGGCGACGGAGTCGTCGACAAGCGAAGACGGTGCCAACGCGAGTACGCCGAAACCAAGCCCGCGGCCGAATCCTTCGATGATGGCGCCAAGGAGGAAGCTGCGTAGTCGATACGTGCCCCTGCCGAACGAGGTGTGGGCATCCGCGGGTTTTCAGACGCCGTTCGATGTGGGACAGCAGTACGCGAACTGGTGGTACGAGAATATTGCGAACGAGCAGGCGCGCGATAGTGCCCACTTGCTCTCTGGTGGTGGGCTGCCGCCGGACATTGATCGTCCGCTGCTGCAGTTTGCGTGCGAAACCCTGCACGAATACACGCTGACGGAGACGCAGCGCGTCAATCTGCGCGATGGTTTCCACGCCGGTATCCGCGGAGTGCTGCTCGCGCGGAAGAACGGCGAATTGGAGTAGTAGCGCGCCTTACGGCTTCGGCAGTTTCAGCGGCGTCAGCACTGCTGGCGCGGCTGACGCTGCTGGTGCGGCTGACGCGAGAAAGTGTCGGGGTTTATGTCAGTTTAGGGTGGTTTTTCCCGCTCAAACTGACATAAACCCCGACACTTTCTTGTTGGCGATCGGTGGCAACTGGTGAACGCTACTTCGCTTCGTCTGCGTCCGTTGTGGTGTCCTCGACAGCCTCGGCGGACTCGGCGGACTCCAGCTCGCCGGCGTTATCCTTCGCGGCAGAACCGGATTCGAGAGCAGCGTTTTCATTACTCATCTGGGCACGAATTTCGGCCAGACGCATGTCAGCAGCGGCATCGCGAGTCGAAGTCTCGATCTCAGCCATGCGACCTGCCTGTGAGGATTCCGCGAGCTCCTGAGCGCCCAACGCATTGGCGTAGCGGCCTTCAATCTTCTCACGGACCGAATCCAAAGTCGGCACATTCGGATCCTCGGAAATACCCTGCATGCTCTGGAGAGTCTTCGACGCGGTCTCTTGCATCTTGGCCTGATCGGCCTGCGACTCCAGCTTGCGGATATCCTGCTTAATCTGCTCGTAGCGAGCCTGCGACTGCTGCGCCTGACGCTGTGCCTCCTCAGCAGCAGATACGGCCTGCTGGTGGAGCTGCGTAGTATTTTCCAGCTCCTTTTCAACATTCACCAGCTGGGTGGCAAACACCTCAGCAGTGCTTTCCATCTTCTGTGCAGTGGCCTCATCGCCCTTGGCACGAGCTTGATCCGCATTGGCGAGTGCCTGCCGGGTGTTCTCGGTAATCTTGTCACGCTCAGAGGTCAACCGCCCCAGCTGCATTTCCAGCTGATTGCGGTTGCCGATGATAGCCGCAGCCTGACGCTGAATCTCCTGATGGCGCTGACGCTCGGCCTCAGCTGCCTGTGCAATCTGAACCTTAGGATCCGCATTGTCCTCGATCTTCTTATCGAACGAAGACATCATGTACTTCCAGCCCTTGGCAAATGGATTAGCCATGCAAATCCAACCTTCCTCAACATATGCGGAATAACTAATCGGAACCGAGAAGATTCCATCTCTTAAAAAATTGTACGTGAGCTAGCTCGCTCTCTCTCGGCAAACGGAAAGAGCTGGTTACCGACAAGCAAGACTCCCCCAGAGTTGTAAACTCTCTAAACATGGTTCATTGCCCTCAACGCGCGTACCGCGGACTGGCCGCGAGTCTCGCCGCGGTAATTACTCTGTCAGCAACTGCGCCGCTGGCTAACGCGACAGTCACCGCAACTGCTGACTCCACCGATACCGGTGCATTTTCGCAGGTAGTCGTAGCAGCTCCATCGTCAACGGAGCCGGCTAAGCCCTCCGACGCAAAAACCAAGAAGACCACCGAAAAGCCAGCTGAAAAGGCTCCCGAGAAGAGCACAGGGCGAACCGCAGAGAAGTCGGCGGAACAGTCGGCTGAGAAGTCGACCGAGAAAACCTCTTCACCGACATCGGAAACGTCCTCGACGGAGCCGTCGGAAAGCACTGTGAAAAGTGAGCCGAAGGAGTTTCCCCCACTTGTGCCAGGGGCGAAGACCCAGTGGGGCCTTGGCGTGCAAACTCGTCTCGACGAAGTGACCGAGAACTTCGATGCTAAGGGCGGCATGCTCGGCATGGGCATTCTGGATCGCCAGACCGGTGAGTTCATCTGCAACTCACACTGTGATGATGTTTTTCGCCTCGCCAGCCTGATGAAGGTATTCGTCGCCGACGTTGTGGCCTATTCCAACTACACGCAGCCGAAGAAGGGCGAGATCGTCGCTGGCGAGGGCGATATGCCGGTTGAGGGCAACCCCGACGCCATGCTGCGCGACGACATGATTCGATACTCCAACAACGAAGCAACTGACGAGCTGTGGGATTCCTACGGCGGTGTACGCATCGTTGACAATGTCCGACAGCGCTACGGCCTCTCGGATAAGACTGTCGGCTCACCTATGTGGGGAGCCACCACCAGTACGCCAGCCGACATGGTTGCCTACTTTGACCGGATGCTGAGCGAAGAAGGCGGGCTGAGCGACACGGAGACCAAATACATGCGTCAGCTGATGTACTCACTGCCGCGCTACTCCTACGGCGATGCAGACCAGAACTTCGGTCTGCGTGCAGCGCTACCGAAGGAAACGATTGCCAACAAGTCCGGTTGGTACGAAGAGCAGCACACCACTGCCGGATTCCTTGGCGACGATGACCGTTACGCTATCGCGGTTCTGGGCAAAAACCTGACCGCCAACGAACTCACCGAAGCTGTCAAGCACGTGTTCCCAGACGGGCAGGTTCTGCCAACAGGTGAGAAGGAGACAAAGCACGCCCGCACCAGCGCACCACTGTCGATTGAGGAGGACTCAAACAAAGTCGCTCCAGCCCTGTGGGCGCTAGTAGCAGCACTCGCTGGCTTTGGTATTGGCTGGCTCATTCGTGGCCAGCGCGCGGACTAGATACAAAAAGCCCCCCGCGCGCTTGAGGGCTAGTTCAGGCGCGGGGGCTTACGCGGAAGTGCTCCAAGTCGGAAAACGCACAGTATGCGGGCTGAACCGCAGAGTTTACTCGGTAGCGCTATCCTGTGCGGCCTGCTCGGCAATTTGCGCACGGACATCATCCATGTTCAGCTCCGAAGCCTGGCCAACCAGATCGCTCAGGGCGGCCTCCGGCAGCACACCAGAGTGCTGGAAGAGCAGGATTCCCTCGCGGAAAACAAACAGCGTCGGAATCGACTGAATGCCCAGGGCTGCCGAAACCTCCTGGTTGGCATCGGTGTCCAGCTTTGCGAACACTACCTCTGAGTGCTTCTCGGAAGCCTTCTCATAAATCGGGGCGAACTGGCGGCACGGACCGCACCAGGATGCCCAGGCATCAACGAGCACAATGTCGTTGTTCTGAATGGTCTCGGCGAAAGTCTCGTTCGTAATATCAACAGTTGCCATGGGTCTAACTCCTCTTACTCTTTAACGTCGTGTTCTAACTTCACGTTCTTTACGTAGGTTTTTACCCGTTAGTCTCCCACAACGCACGCGGGGGTCGTTTCATTCCCGCCGGGTTCGCGGGAACGTCGTAAAGCGGCGCGTGCTAGTGGTTGATGCGGACAGTGTTGGCCTGTTTACCCAGGCCATCGATGGTGATGACCATTTCCTGACCATCCTGAAGGTAGGTCTGCGGGCTCATGCCGTGGCCAACACCCGCCGCCGTTCCCGTGGAGATGACATCGCCCGGGTTTAGCTGCACGAACTGTGAGATGTAGGCGATCAACTTTGCCGGGGAGAAAACAAGGTCCGCAATCGGTGCATCCTGGCGCAGCTCTCCGTCGACGTATGTGCGCACCCGCGCGGAGTCCGCATCGAAAGCATCGGCCGTGAGCATCCACGGCCCGAAAGCACTGGCGCGCTGCAACGTCTTCCCCTGTAGCCACTGTGCGGTGGCGTACTGGAAATCGCGCTGAGTGAAGTCATTCATAATCGCGTACCCAGCGATAGCGTCCTGTGCCTGCTCCTCCGACACCCGCAGACAGGTCTCGCCGACGATAACCGCGAGCTCGCCTTCGTAATCGAGCTTCTCCGCGCAGGCCTCCGGCACTCGGATATCATCCTTCGCACCGGCGACGGCATCGGCAAACTTCGCGAATAACGTTGGCACCTCGGGGCGCTGGTGTCCCATCTCGTCGATGTGCGCGGCATAGTTCAAGCCGACGCAGACGATCTTGCCCGGCCGCGTGATCAGCGGTGCGAACGCCCACGCGCTCTCCGCCATGACGTTGTCAGGGTTGTTCCCCGCCTCCGCCAAGAGTTCTTCCGCTTCACGACGCCACGTTGGCCGCGCTAACACATCTCCGAGACAGTGGTCATCAAAAAGGACCGCTACGCCGTCGCCGAGAACAGCGGCGCGGGTTGCACCCTGGTATCGCAACGTTGCTAGACGCATGGCTTTCTCATTTCTTCATGGCTATTCTCTGTGTCACTTCTGCCGCCTGATCGGCTCCCGGTTCCACGCTACCGCCTTGTTGAGCTGAATTAGGAAGCAGGTTCGCTCTTCGGTTGACGCGGCGCCTCGCCTTCAGGCAGGGAAGAATGATTCTGACTGCGCTGAAGGGCACGCTGCCCCGGCGTAGTCATGCGCACTACCCACGCAGGACGGACAAAGAGCCACCCGGCACCGATGGCAAGCAGCAACCTGTGCAGACCAAGACACAGCATCGCCGCAATGATAGTCACCAGCGGCGTCATGATGACTAAGTGTGGGTCCTTCGGCAGGATGAGGTCACAAATAATCATGACCACAACCAACATTGGAATGTGCATGAGGAAGATAGGCAGCGTTCGGCCGCCAACCTTTCAAAAGGCACAACTAGGCGAGTGTTCTGCAGCATCGCCATGACATTGATTGCAGCCAGTGCGCCAGTGGTGGACAGGTACACGCGGGTGAAGCCGACGTTGCCTTCGTTAAAGCTCGAGTAGGTCGCCTGCACCCAGATTGCCACCGACAGGAACGCCGTCAGTGTCACTAGCAGTGAGAGGCCGCTGCGACGCTGTGCCATCCGGAAAATCCAGGGCGCACCGTACATGCCCAGCACGTAGAAGAACAGCATCTTGGTGACAAAGTCCCACGACCAGCTGGACGAGGCAAAAGGTGCCCATGCACTAATGAGGCCTGTAACGATGAGCTGAATCACCGGATGTACCCAGCGAAATGCTCGTGTGAGAATTGCGAACAGCGCCAGCGCCCACAGGAACCACAGGTAGGAAGTTGGTTCGATGATCGCGTGAAGCGTGTTGTAAATTCGCGGCCCCCACGCGCTGTGGTCCGTGATCGGCGGTGGAGACACTATGCCATCGGCATCCACGTGCGTATATGGCATGAGGAAAAGCACGAAGTCACGCAGTGGCACCCAAATCACGTAGAGATAGACCATCACCCAGATTCGGCGATTGGCTAACTTATGCCACGACTCCTTGAGTGCCTTACCGGCGAACAGACCAGATAACAGGAAAAACAGCGGCATACGGATTGGTCCGAGGAAGAAGTTAATCCCCGCCCACTGCGCCGTGTAGTAACCGTGCGCTTGCAGCTCTGTGATGGCATGGCCAAGCACAACTAAAAGAATGCACAGCCCCTTAGCCGCATCTACCCAACCGACGCGCTGTTTCGGCGCACTCTTCTGCCTTTTCGCTTTGGCCTCCGCTGCCACGGGAGCGGCAGTTGGTGACATAGTGCTTCCCCGCTTCCCGACGACTCCGCGTAACCCTCAAAACCTTCAAAACCATCAACGCACGAAAACTCGCCCCATTGACTGTCACTCACCTTACCTAGCCACCCGGATTGCACTAATTCTGGGTGGCTAGGCCAGGCACCTAGAGAGAACCGCTGGGCTCCTCCGCCAGGTTGGCGAACCTGGAGTAATGCAGCTGGTGGGCCACAGCAATGCTTCCGGTCGGTCCACCACGGTGCTTTGCGACGATAATATCCGCCTCACCAGCACGTTCATGGTCAGCCTCCTGCGAGTCCGGCCGGTAAATCAGCATGACGATATCGGCATCCTGCTCCAGCGAACCCGACTCACGCAGGTCCGAGACCTGTGGCTTCTTATCTGTGCGAGCTTCCGGACCACGATTCAGCTGCGAAATTGCAATCAGCGGTACCTCGAGCTCCTTCGCCAACAACTTGAGCTGACGGGAGAACTCCGAGACCTCTTGCTGCCTGGACTCGACTTTTTTACCCGAGCTCATCAGCTGCAGGTAGTCGACCACGATCATCTTCAGATCGTGCTTCTGCTTCAGCTGACGTGCCTTCGCGCGAATTTCCATCATGGTCAGGTTCGGCGAGTCATCAATAAACAGCGGAGCATCACGAATCTTGTCGCCGACCTCGACCAGCTTTGTCCAGTCCCGCTCATCCAGGTCACCGGAGCGCAAAGATGCCATGTTGATCTTCGCCTCTGCGGACATGATGCGCATCATGATTTCATTGCGCGACATTTCCAACGAGAAAATTGCGCTGGTCATGCCGTTGCGAATCGAGGCCGAACGCATGAAGTCCATCGCCAGCGTGGACTTACCCACACCCGGGCGAGCCGCAATAATCACCATCTGACCTGGGTGAAGACCGTTCGTCAGCTTGTCCAGGTTAGTAATTCCCGTCGGCACACCCTGCGCCAGACCGCCGTTTTGGGTAATAAGATCCAGTTCCTCCAGTGTGTCATCCAGGACATCGGCGATGGGAACGTAGTCATTCTTCGTGTTCTCACGTCCAACGCTGAAGATGAGCTGCTGCGCCTCATCCACCAGCTGCTCCGGCTCCGTGTCCTCCGCGCCCGCATAGCCAATCTGGGCGATTTTCGTGCCGGCCTCGACCAGGCGACGGATTGTCGCCTTCTCCGCAACAATGCGGGCATAGAACTGCGCATTCGCCGCCGTTGGAACCAGGGAGGCCAAGGTGTGCAGGTACAGCGGACCACCGATACGCTCCAGGTCTCCAGTTCGATCCAGACGACCTGCCAGCAAAATGGGGTCAATTTCCGAGGACTCACCGTAGAGGTGCAAAATCGCCGAGTAAATCGTCTGGTGGGCTGGCCGGTAGAAATCCTCCGGCGTCAGCTGCTCGTACACATCCGCGACGACCTCTGAGTTCAGCAGCATCGCGCCGAGCACACTCTGCTCCGCCTCGATATTGTGCGGCGGCGTGCGCTCAAAAGTCGCGCCCGCGACGGCACTCGCACGAGCGCCACGACCGCGGTCTCGCTCCCAGTCCCGCGCCCCAGATCCGCTTGCCGACGATCCGTTGCCCGAGCTCTGCGAGAAAGAATACTCCTCCGGTGGCGCATCCTCTACCGGCGGTTCCGGGGGCAGCGGAACGTCATCGAAGGAATCATCGTGGGAATTCACCGAGTAGGAGGACGCCTCGTCCCCTGCTCCGGAATGACCACTATCACCTACAGGCTGACTCATCGTGAGCAGCTCCTCCCCTTCTGGACCACTTAGGTGCCTTTTCAACCCTGTTGCTGACTGACCATCACACTCAATATGTCTGTTCGGACCGCCAGCAGTGGACACCTGACTACCTACCGCAGTTATACCTGTTCGAGCGGATTGATGGACCTGTAAAAGTACCCTTGGAGTCCCCAGAAAACAATCTTCTACGGTGTTTATCCCCGAAGTTATCCACAGCACCTGTGGATAAGCCTGGGGAGAACATGTGCACAATCAAGAAAAGTCCAGGTGAACGGTCCGTAACCCTAAACCGCCGCTTGAATGTTAACGGGGGTAGCGGAGTTTCAATCCGAAAATATTCTATCTACGCAGGTCAGTGCGTATTTGCCTTAATCCTGCACAAATGTAATCCTCTGCTACCCCTTTAGCATCGATGCTGCTCATGCGGAGATTATTAACGATGAATTAATAAAAATCTCGCGCTCTCCAGAAAAGTTATCCACGGCAGCCAGGCAAGTTACCCACAGGTCTATCCACAGCAATCGTCGTTAGCCTGTGGACAAGTCGTAGACGCTCTTTCCAGCACCTGCGTAAAAGGCTTTAAACCAGCCTTAAACCACGAAAAGCCCCGACCTTTCACTACGAAAGATCAGAGCTTCACGTGTGCTGTTGTCATTGGGCCTCAGAGCCCGCGCAGTCTTTAAACGCGGTGCTCGTCAGCCGCCGTCAAAGTAAAAACTCTAAACCGCGAACTTACGCGGCGACGACCTGTACGGAAACATGCGCGGTAATCTGCGGGTGCAGCGCGATGTCAACGGTGTGCTTACCAAGGGACTTGATCTGGCTCGGAGCAAGCACGACTGCGCGCTTGTCGATAGCCTGACCGGAAGCCTTACGAACTGCATCGGCGATGTCACCCTTGGTGACAGAACCGAACAGCTTGCCATTTTCCGAAGCCTTCACAGCAACGGAGACGTTGTCGAGCGAATCAATCTTCTGCTTGACTTCACGTGCATGGTCGAGGTCGCGGATAGCGCGAGCCTCCTGGGCACGACGAATGCCCTCGATCTGCTTTTCTGCGCCGCGGGTGGCAACAATTGCCAGTCCGCGAGGAAGCAGGTAGTTACGTCCGTAGCCGGCCTTGACCTCAACGATGTCGCCTGCGACACCGAGCTTGTCAACGTCGGCGGTGAGGATCAGCTTCATGATCCCTGCCTTTCGCTGGATATGTCTTTAAAAGATTTTGAGAATTGTGGATGCTAAATCTGCTGCAAACTAGTCACGTAGTGCCGTGGCTGGAAGGAGTTTAGAACGGAGGCTCATCGCCGCCGAAGCCGCCACCGGCCGGAGGAGCTGAGTTCCACGGATCTTCCGCAGGAGCTCCGCCACCAAAACCGCGATCGCTCTGTCCACCCTGGTTGCCCTGGTTTCCACCAAAGCCACCGCCGAAACCACCACCGGCATTTCCACCCTGGCCGCGGTTGCCGCCGCCAAAGTTTCCACCGCCGTTGCGTGGAGTGCGCGTGACCTGAGCTCGAGCGAACTTCAGGGACGGGCCCACCTCATCGACCTCAACCTCAAAGACGGTACGACGCTCGCCCTCGCGGGTCTCGTAACTGCGCTGGCGCAGACGACCCTGGACGATGACGCGCATGCCCTTGGAGAGACTTTCGACAGCGTTCTCCGCTGCCTCACGCCACAGGCTGCAGGTGAGGAACATGCCCTCGCCGTCAACCCACTGGCCATCTCGGTACACCCGCGGAGTCGACGCAACGCGGAAATTCGCCACGGCGGTGCCATTCTGGGTGTACTTAAGCTCCGGGTCAGCAACCAAGTTGCCAACCACCGTGATTTGTACGTCTCCCTGAGCCATGCTTCTTCTCCTCGGTTGTATTCTGTCGAGCTGATGATGGGGCTTTCGCCCGCTATCCTACGACTTTCGCATTACCGGTGTGTCCCATTCGAGCACTCTGGTTACGCAAATATGACGCAGATTAACGATCAACCCGCAGCACCTTGGTGCGCAGGATGCTGTCGTTCAGATTCAGACGACGGTCGAGTTCCAGCACGGTTGCGGACTCGCAGGTGAGGTCGACGACAACGTAGATGCCGTCTTCCTTCTTCTCGATCGGGTAGGCGAGGTGGCGCTTACCCCAGATGTCCACCTTCTCCACCTTGCCGTTCTCCTTGCGGACAACGTCGAGGTACTTCTCCAGGGACGGGCCTACGGTGCGCTCATCCTGAGACGGATCGATAATAATCATTACTTCGTAGTGACGCACGGACCTCATCACCTCCTATGGTCTAGTTCTTGTATTTCGGCTACACAGCGTGGTGCGCTGGCACTGTCTTTCATGCCAACCGCTATGCAGCAGGAGGATCGTTGCGTCAAGCAACCCTGCCAGGGTACCGCAGGCAGAGGTATATGTCCTAATCGCAGGCGCCATCGGCAAGCAGTACTGGCAAGCGGTGTCAGGGCGCCGAATAGAAAGAGACGCACACAGAGCTACTGCGTGCGCCTCTTTGAATTGTGAAGTTGTCGCGTGCTTGGTGGGCAGTTAACGCTCTAGCAACTGACTACCTGGCCTGCGTCCTACATTGATGTCGAGGAAGCATGTGCCAACGCAATAATCACCGGAATGACTGTCGCGAATAGGAAAGCTGCCAGGCACAGAGCCCAAATGATTGCCGGTTTCCACTTCTGCATGAAGCCCCAAAAGGCCGTGCCGAACATCAGGAAGCCAATCGCGACGCAGACGATGGTGAAAATCACCCACGTGTCCACTTACTGTCCACCTCCAGGGTTACCGGGGTCTCCGCCGCCTTCATTGCCACCGCCGAAACCACCGCCTCCCGGAATCGGGATGGGCAGTAGGTCAGCGATTCCGCCGCCACCGCCTCCGCCATCGCCACCCGGAACCGGAAGCGGTGCAGGCTGCTCCTCGGAGGACTCAGAGGTCGACTCCTCGGCCGACTCCTCTTCTGTGGTCTCCGGGGCATAGCCCTGGTCATAGCCAGAGTCAGAGGTCGACGGCGCCTGGTACTGCGGCGCACCTGCGACACCACCGATTGGCTCCGGCTTGGTGAAGTACTCAAAGTCCTCGTTAGACAGTGCGTTATCCATGGTGTACTTCCACAGATCGCCCGGGGTTTGCGAGCCGTACATGATGCCACCATAGGAGTTGTAGAGCGCCGAACCATCGACGTTGCCAACCCACACTGCAGTCGACAGCTGCGGTGTCGAACCGATCATCCACGCATCCTTGTTCTGGCCGGTGTCACCCAACTGCGTAGTACCGGTCTTGGCGGCCGACGGGCGACCACCACTCAAGGGCTTGTTGCTGTAACCGGCAATAGGCTCCATGGCCGATATCATATTGGTGGCCACTGCCTTGGAAACTCGACGGTCGCCCTTGTCAGCGTTGGACTCGTAAACAATCTCGCCCTTGGAGTTTTCGACCTTCTCTACGAAGTGAGTCTGCTGATAGACGCCATCGTTAGTCAGGGTAGCCAGACCAACGGCCATATCCAGCGGACGTGAGAGGTACTGACCCAGGGCGATACCGTCCTGCGAGTGACCGTTGTCGTCCATCAGAGTCTTTTCAATACCCGGGATGGACTCAGCCACGCCCAGACGATGAGCCATTTTGGCGGTGTCATCCGGACCATTCTTCAGGTCGCGCTGCAGGCGAATAAACGGGGTGTTCAGCGACTGCTTCAGGGACTCATAAAGCGGAAGCACGCCACCGCCGGCACCGCCGTCGTTGTGCAGAGTGACGTTACCGGACTGCACAGGTGCCGAAGAGTACTGCGCGGTCAGTGGAATACCTTGATCGAGAGCTGCTGCCAGCGCAAAAATCTTGAAAGTAGAGCCGGTCTGCAGACCGCTGTTTGCGTAGTCCCAACCAGTCGGATCGTCGCCACCGTAGTAGGCGCGGACAGCACCGGTCTTCGGCTCCACCGAAACGATGGCGGCACGCAAACCCGTTGACTGATCGACGTAGTTTTCCATCGCATCCAGGGCAGCCTGCTGCACCGTCGGGTCAATGGTCGTCGTAATGCGTAGACCGCCAGTGTTGACCTCCTGCTCGGAGATACCTTCGCGCTCCAACTCAGCCAGAACCTGATTCTTAATCATGGCAGCCGGGCCGGGCTCCGGAGCCTGCTTCGGCGCCAACGCCGGATCGATGGTCTCCGGGTACTGCATTCCCGCGCGGTCCTGCGGCGAGACGATGTTCATCTCCACCAGGCCATCGAGGACGTAGTTCCAACGCTGCTCAGCCTCCGGGCGGTTAGTCCACGGATCCAGTGCGGATGGACGCTGAATCGAGGCTGCCAGCACGGCACCCTCTTCGGCATTCAGCTCACCGACTTCCTTACCGAAGTAGGCCTTCGACGCTGCCGCGATACCGTATGCGTTACGACCAAAGTAAATCGTGTTGAGGTAGGCCTCAAGGATTTCGTCCTTAGTCCACTCCCGCGCCATCTTCGCCGACATGACCAGTTCCTTGGCCTTACGGGTCAGCGTGCGCTCATTGCCCACCACAGCATTCTTGACGTACTGCTGCGTAATGGTCGAGCCGCCACCGGCACTGGAATTACCAGTCACGACTCCCAGAGCCGCACGGGCATAACCAGTCAAGGAAAAACCCGGGTTGGTATAGAAATCACGATCCTCAGCTGCCAGCACTGCATTGCGTACAGCATCCGGCACCTTGTCGATAGTGATGTTGCTTCGGTTACCGCCCTCGGGGACGATGCGCGTGATTTCCTTTTCACCACTGCGGTCATAAATCACCGCAATCTGGCTATTGGCCAACTCCTCTGGCTCCGGCACGTCCGTTGTCGCATAAGCAACACCGAACACAACTACCGGCAACAGCACGACCAGCGCCACGGCTAGACCGAGCCACGCTAAAATTCGCCGCTTATTATCAGTCGGCTGTTCTTCTTGCGCCATCGAGCTTTCCTCTTCATGGTCATCTGGTTCATGGTCATCTGGGGCGTACTGCCCCTTCTCCGGGTCCGGCTCGCTTGCCGACGTCATCTCTGAATCGGTAGCCAGACCCTCGTCATTGCCACCGACCGGAACAGCATCAATGCTGTCGCTGGAATCGTCGTCAAGCGATGCGTCATCGGAGCGTGCGTGCGTATTGAAGGAATCAGCATCCGGCTGATCCCACCACTCGCCTGATGAATTAGAACCCTGGCCCTCGTGAGGGCTGTTAGGACCGCCTGGGCTATCGGGTCGATCATTGCTCACGGGTGCTCTCCCTAGTTTTCTGACTCTTCTCGAGCTGCCTGAAGTGTCCGGGTCAGGAAACTCCACTTGCAGTCGGGGCACA
Organism: Corynebacterium sp. HMSC076C10; assembly: GCF_001812455.1. Taxonomy (NCBI): domain Bacteria; kingdom Bacillati; phylum Actinomycetota; class Actinomycetes; order Mycobacteriales; family Corynebacteriaceae; genus Corynebacterium; species Corynebacterium sp. HMSC076C10. The sequence goes on along the minus strand of NZ_KV809129.1, from coordinate 47,920 downwards.
CCTCAACTTCTTTGACGGTGCACGAACCATATTCATTAACTATTGCGGATAATTCGTTTTCAGTACAAGCAGAGCCGGAACGACGGCCCAAGTTTTCTCCGAACACCCAGAATACGAGTCGGAGGTCGAATTTGCGACATACTGGGCACTCTTCCTGGGACTTTCTGCCGTGAAAACGCGCGGCAGCGACCAGCCGAGCATCGGCATCACAGAGTGATTTCCGTGAAATCTCCCCTGCACGCCACTGCTCCAATAACTGCTTCTTGAGCAAGGAGTGATCGATCTCGCCCTGCCATGTCATCACGAAGACAGATTAGCAGGCGCGTGCGGGCTGATTTCACCCCCGCTTTATCGGTACACACATGCCCCCTCACGGTTTGAGCATCGGCAAAAAACGCATAAAGGTATAACGTCACGCTCGTTACCTCAATGCGTGCACCCACTCACGGCCGCACCGCTGGCGCAAGGCCCTGGTGCGGGGTCCTGATGCTAGGTTCTGATGCGAGTTCCCGGTGTGAGTTCCCGGCGCGAGGTCAAAGCCTCCGAGCACATAGTTTCAAGGAGAATTACCAAATGAGTTCAATTCGCGTCGCTATCGTCGGCGTCGGCAACTGCGCCTCCTCCCTGGTGCAGGGTGTCGAGTTCTACCGCGATGCAAAGCCCGATGAGACCATTCCTGGCCTCATGCACGTCGTCTTCGGCGACTACCACGTCTCCGATGTCGAGTTCGTCGCAGCTTTCGATGTTGACGACAAGAAGGTCGGCAAGGACCTCTCCGAGGCCATTGTTTCCTCCGAGAACTGCACCATCAAGATTGCCGATGTCCCGACTCTCGGCGTTGAGGTTCAGCGCGGCCCGACCCTGGACGGCGTTGGCAAGTACTACGCGGACACCATCGACGAATCCCCGGCTGAACCGGTCGACGTTGTTCAGGCGCTGAAGGATGCCAAGGTCGATGTACTGGTCTCCTACCTGCCGGTCGGTTCAGAACAGGCTGACAAGTTCTATGCACAGTGCGCCATTGACGCTGGTGTAGCTTTCGTCAATGCCCTGCCGGTCTTCATCGCTTCCGACCCGGAGTGGGCCAAGAAGTTCGAAGACGCAGGGGTTCCGATTGTCGGCGACGACATCAAGAGCCAGGTGGGTGCAACCATCACCCACCGCGTCATGGCCAAGCTATTTGAGGACCGCGGTGTTCGCCTCGAGCGCACCCTGCAGCTCAACGTCGGCGGCAACATGGACTTCAAGAACATGCTCGAGCGCGACCGCCTCGAGTCGAAGAAGATCTCCAAGACCCAGGCTGTCACCTCCAATCTCACCGGTCCGCTGGCCGGCAAGATCGATGACCGCAACGTCCACATCGGCCCGTCGGACTGGGTGGACTGGCTGGATGACCGCAAGTGGGCCTACGTCCGACTCGAGGGCAAGGCCTTCGGCGAGGTGCCGCTGAACCTTGAGTACAAGCTCGAGGTCTGGGACTCCCCGAACTCCGCTGGCATCATCATCGATGCTGTTCGCGCTGCCAAGATCGCCAAGGATCGCGGTATCGGCGGCCCGGTTTACGCCGCTTCTTCCTACCTGATGAAGTCCCCGCCGAAGCAGCTTGCCGACGATGTTGCGCGAGCACAGCTCGAAGCGTTCATCAAGGGCGAAGACTAAAAGGCACAAGCACTTAAAGGTACAAGCCAGCAGCTCCGAGAGCATGTTCCTTGAAAAGCGTCAGCCGGTTACCCATGCGGTAGCCGCTGGCGCTTTTGTGCTTCTCTAGCCTCCCCGCGCCCTCCCACGCTCTTCTCTTCCTCCTCGCCCTACTCGCTGCTGCGCCCATCTCGTCCCCGCCATGGATGCGTGCGCTGCAGTCGTCGTAAAGCAGACAGCAATACACCCGCGAGGATGAATCTGCGAGACATATCACAAGCCAAAAGCATTCGCGAAAGTAGCCGTATGGCTACCTCCAACCCAACGTTCTAAGTACAGAAGAAGTGAAACTTTAGGGGGTTTCTGCCAGCACCGAAAAACCTTATACGCAGATAGGTTTAATGTTTTGTACTGGGGTTTTAGATGTTTGGTGGAAAATTCCTGGTGATTTCATCGCCGAAATCACCAGTTGTAGAAAAATAAATAGCACCCCAAATAAATTTCGTATTGGCAACTAGCACTGTTCGCATATAACATCGTCGCTATGACATTATCTTCGGGCTCGATTGGCAATCCTGATGCCGTTACTCCTCTGTCGCTCGCTAAGCGCATTCGCCCTCTCCTGACTCGCGCTGAGCTGCTCTACAGCCGCCGCTCCTCGGAGTCCCAGCTCAGCCGCGCGCAGCTGTCCATCATGATGACCCTGGAGGCACTGGGCGCCTGCCGTATCAGCCAGTTGGCTGAGGCCGAGGCCATCCGCATGCCCACCGCCTCCAACGCCGTGCACCACTTGGAGGTCGCCGGCATGGTGGAGCGCGTCCGCGACAGCAAAGACCGTCGTGGCGTCCGCGTTGAACTGACCGACCGTGGCCGTGAAGAGCTGCACCGTGTTTCTGAAGAGCGCGATCAGCAGATGGCTGAGATGTTCAGCACGCTGAGCCAGGAAGAGCTGGAATTTGGCGCTGGTCTTGAGACGATTCTGTCCAAGATCCTCGAAAACTACCCGGAGCACCCAAAGACAAACCCAAACGTCTAGTCTCTTTTCCAGCTAGCCCTGCCCGCTTTAAGCCCACAGGCAGGATACATAGCTTTTACACTTCCTCGGTGCCGTTTTAAATATGCCCGCCTATCCACGTAGGCTATTACCCAGAAGCACCACTTGGATATTTCTGAGTAATCACAGGAGGATTAGCGATGGCTTCCCGCCCGCTTCGTATCATGATTGCGTGGCGTCCAGGCGAGTACGGCACCGAAACGCTTGCTTACGCCGCTTGGTTAGCTCGCACCACGAAGGTGCAGATTCGCGTTGTCAGCGCACTGTCGCGCGGCTGGCCGCTGACCTCACTGGCTCGGTTGAGCACCAATGACTCCTGGGTTTCCCACGAAACCGAGTCTCTTGAAAAAATCATCAAGGATGAGCTAAAGCTCGCTGGCCTGCGCAAGGGCATGCTTGACGACGATGCCGTGCGGATCATCGAATCCTCCAGCGAATCCACAACTATCTGCAACGAAGCCGAAGAATTCGAAGCCGATGTGGTTTTGCTTGGCACCCGCCGAAGCAATACCAAGGACTGGGCCGCCAAGAACCGCAGTCGCTTTACTGCGGGATCAACCTCGGATGCGCTGCTGCATTACTCGCCAATCCCGCTGGGATTGGCGATTCCCGGCGCGAAGCTTTCTAAGCACGGTGTGACCCGTGTCAGCATTTGCTACATTGACACCCCACAGTCGCACCACGCATTGAATAAAGCTGCTGACCTGGCATATCGCTGGGAAGTTCCCCTGCGTTTGGTCTCGTTTACGCCGCGTGGTGCGACCATGTACCCGACGGAGAACGGCTACGGCCCCTCCTCTGACCTGATGATTGAGTGGCGCGAGCAGGCTATGGGGCTGCTCGACCGCGGTATGGACCGCGCGCATACCCGTTACCCAGACCTTTCCATTGATGCGGAAGTAGCCTCCGGCAACGGTTGGGAAGAGGCCATTCAGTCCATCAAGTGGAAAAAGGGAGACTTGCTCGTTTTGGGTTCGTCTACTCTTGGCCCATTCGGGCGAATTTTCATCGGCTCGTCGACTAACCACATCGTTCGTCACAGCCCGGTGCCAATGCTGATTACTCCGGCCTAGTATGGCAGGCACATCAGACGGCATTTAGAGGCGAGGGGAGCAGATGGTGGATAATTCACCGAAGCGCAGTACACCAGAGCGCAATGAGGATGAAATCTTCGACGAGCTTGAGCGCAAGATGTATTCCGGCAAGCGCGCCTACATCTACACCGCGGGTGTGATTCTTACGACGCTGCTCGCGGGCCTCATTATCGGCATCGCCGGCGCCATTGTCGGTGGCCCCACCTGTGATGCGGGTAAGTCCAGCTTCCTCTGCTCCCGCACTTGGGAGATCCTTTTCCCCGTTGTCCCGGGCGTAATCTCCCTGGTCGGCTGCCTTTTGGGCTTCTGGCAGACCTACGTGGAGTGGAAAAACTTCCGCAACTGGCGCGCGTGGCTCGCTATGTGCTGGGTGCTCATGCCCTTCACTTTGATGTGGATGCTCTCCACATTCGGTGTCCTGATTCTGGGCGTTAAGTAGGGGTAAGAGGCGGCCAGCCTCGGAGCCACCCTCTTGAGGTTTTTGCGAGAAAGCCTCAAGCGAGAAAGTGTCTGGGTTTATGACAAATTTGAGTCGATTTTAGGCCTCAAACTGTCATAAACCCAGACACTTTCTTGTACGCACTAGTCTCCTTGGCTACTTCTTCACAACCAGGTTGACCATCTTGCCCGGAACGACAATGACCTTCACGATATTGCCACCGGCGTTCTCCACAGCTGCGACAACCTTTTCGTCGGCACGCGCGACGGCCTCGATGTCCTCGCGGGAAGCATCGGTAGCCACGTCAATGCGAGCGCGAACCTTGCCGTTAATCTGAACTGGCAGCTCAACGGTGTCGTCGACCAGCCACTTCTCGTCAACTGCCGGCCAGGGGCCGTGTGCCAGGGACTCGGTGTGGCCGAGACGGCTCCACAGTTCCTCCGCAATATGCGGTGCCACCGGACCAAGCATGAGAGCCAGCGGCTCCACGGCGGCGCGCGGGGCACCGGTCGAACCGTAGGTCTTAGTCAGGTAGTTGACGTACTCAATGAGCTTTGCGACGGCCGTGTTGTCACGCAGCTCTGCGTAGTCAGAGGTAACCCCTTCCACGGTGCGGTTGAGTGCCTTGAGGTCGTCGTCGGAAAGCGCTGCGTCCGTGACGGCGAGCTCACCGGAGTCCTCATTGACCACCAGGCGCCAAGCGCGCTGGAGGAAGCGCTGCGAGCCGACCAGATCCTTCGTCGCCCACGGGCGGGAGGTGTCCAGCGGACCCATGGCCATCTCGTAGACGCGCAGGGTGTCGGCGCCGTAGTTGTCGCAGACCTCGTCGGGGGAGACAGCGTTCTTCAGGGACTTGCCCATCTTGCCGTACTCCTGGAAGACCTCCAGGTCAGAGCCGTCTTCGGCGCCGCCCGGGATGAGGAACTTACCATCGCGCTCAACAACCTGATCCGCCGGCTGGTAGACACCACGGGCATCGGTGTAGGCGTAAGCCTGGATGTAGCCCTGGTTGAACAGACGGCGGTACGGCTCCTTGGAGGTCACGTAGCCGAGGTCGAAGAGGACCTTGTGCCAGAAGCGGGAGTAGAGCAGGTGCAGCACTGCGTGCTCGACGCCACCGACGTAGAGGTCGACGCCGCCTGGGTCGTCCTTACCGTGAGTCTCTGGGCGGGGGCCGGTCCAGTAGCGCTCGTTTTCCAGGTCAACGAACTCCTCAGCGTTATTCGGGTCGATGTAGCGCAGCTGGTACCAGGAGGAACCTGCCCAGTTCGGCATGACGTTGGTGTCACGGCGGTACTTCTTCTTGCCATCGCCGAGATCGAGCTCGACATTGACCCAGTCAGTGGCCTTGTCCAGTGGAGCCTTTGGCTCGGTGTCGGCATCGTCCGGGTCGAAGGTGACCGGCTTGTAGTCCTCGACCTCTGGCAGCTCGACCGGAAGCATGGACTCGGGCAGCGCGTGGGCGTGACCGTCCTCGTCGTAGACGATGGGGAAGGGCTCGCCCCAGTAGCGCTGGCGGGCGAATAGCCAGTCGCGCAGCTTGTACTGGACCTTCTCGTGACCAGCACCTTCCTTCTCCAACCACTCAATGACGGTGGCGATGGCGGTGTCCTTGTCCAGGCCATTGATGTCCAGGCCGGAATCATTGGCGGAGTTCACGCACGTACCGTTACCAACGTACGCCTCCTTTGCAATGTCACCACCTGCAACAACCTCGCGGATTGGCAGACCGAAGGCAGTGGCGAACTCGTAGTCGCGCTCATCGTGGGCCGGGACAGCCATGATGGCACCGGTACCGTAGCCAATCAAGACATAGTCGGAAATGAACACCGGCACCTGCTCACCGCTCACCGGGTTGGTGGCGTAAGCGCCCAGGAAGACACCGGTCTTTTCCTTGTTCTCCTGGCGTTCCAGGTCGGACTTGGAGGCAATTGCGGCGCGGTAAGCGGCGACGGCCTCGGCTGGGGTTTCCTTGCCGAAGGTCCAGCGCTCATCCACGCCCTCGTAGGTACCGCTGCCGGCTTCGACCAGCTGATCCACCAGCTCGTGCTCAGGAGCGAGCACCATGTAGGAGGCTCCGAAGAGAGTGTCCGGGCGAGTGGTGAAGACCCTGATCTTGGTGGAGACCTTCGGGCCGACCTCGGCTGTGAAGTCGACCTCGGCACCGCGGGAGCGGCCAATCCAGTTGCGCTGCATGGACTTGACCTTGTCCGGCCAGTCCAGCAGCTCCAGGTCGTCGACCAGACGGTCAGCGTATGCGGTGATGCGCATCATCCACTGGCCCAGCCGCTTGCGGAACACCGGGAAGTTACCGCGCTCCGAACGGCCCTCGGCGGTCACTTCCTCGTTGGACAGCACAGTGCCGAGGCCCGGACACCAGTTGACCATCGAATTCGACTGGTAGACCAGACGGAACTCATCCACGGCTTCGCGTTGCTCGGTCTCGCTGAGCTCAGCGTAGACGCGACCATCCTTGGTAGCCATCTCGCCCGACTCCAACAGTGGAATCAGCTCATCGATGCGGCGAGCCTTCTTCTGATCTTCATCGAACCAGGCGTTGTAAATCTGCAGGAAAATCCACTGCGTCCACTTGTAGTAGTCCTGGTCAGTGGTCGCGAAAACACGGCGGCGGTCATGGCCAAGTCCCAGGCGGCCCAGCTGGCGCTCCATGTTGGCGATATTCGTTTCCGTCGTCACGCGCGGGTGCGTACCGGTCTGGATTGCGAACTGCTCCGCCGGCAAGCCGAAGGCGTCGTAGCCCAGGGTGTGCAGCACGTTTGCGCCCTGCATGCGGTGGAAGCGCGCGAAGACGTCGGTGGCGATGTATCCCAGCGGGTGGCCTACGTGCAGACCGACACCGGACGGGTACGGGAACATGTCCTGTACGAAAAGCTTGTCCTTCGGCGGAGTCGAGCCGTCGGCAGCTGCCAAATCGCCCACCGGGTTGGGGGCGTAGAAGGTGCCGTTATCTTTCCAATACGCCTGCCACTTTCCCTCTAGCTGAGTCGCCAGCTCGGGGGAGTAGCGGTAGTCGGTGGCTTCTGCCGAGGACGAGGACTTTTCGCTGTTGGTCATGGTCTCACAGTCTAATAGGTGCGTTTGGCACGTGCTCAACCACCTATATAAATTGGAAGCATGATTGTCATCCCTGTAATTACCCTGGTTCTGGCTGTTTGCATAGCCGTTGTCGCTGGTTTGGCATGGTCGGCGAAGCTACCGGGTAATAACTGGATCGGAATTCGTGCGCCTGAGGCTCGAAAGTCCCAGGAAAACTGGGATATTACGCACCGCGTTGCCGGCCCGCCGTGGGCTGTGTCCGCTGTCGCTTTCCTCGGTGCCGCCATGCTCGGCTTCCTCGCCATCCGCCCGGAGGCCTCTGGTTGGATGTGGCTGTGGTACGCCGTCGCTCTGCTCGCCGGTATCGCCATGCTCGGCATTGGTGCGGCTATCGGCTCGCACACCATCGCGCTTTACGACGCCAAGGTCTCCGCCGAGTCCGGCTCCGGTTGTGGGTGCGGTGACGGTGACAGCGGCTGCGGCTGTGGCTCCGCCGCCACTGATGCCGCCGACACTGCGACTGATGATGCCTGCTGCTCCGACAACCCGGCAGCAGACTGCGGTGTCTCCGGTGGCTGCAGCTCCTGTGGTCTGGAAGGGTTGTGCACGGACAAGGGCTCATCCGCGAATGTCACTTTCAAGCCTGTGGACAAGGATGCGCTGCGCAAGGCAGCTGAGCAGAAGAAGTAAAAAAATTATTGCAGAGAAAAGCTTCTGCAAAACAGTAAGACAACATCTGGTTGCCCACTAAACTGTTTGTCCATGTGGCAACGAATTGTGAATTGGCGTCCAGATCCCCTCATCGTCGGTATCGTTGCTGCAGCGATACTGGCGATTATTTTTCCTGCAAGCGGCACTACCGCTGAGGTTTTCAGCTGGGCCACAAAGATCGCCATTGGCTTCTTGTTCTTCCTCTATGGCGCGCGCCTGAGCCCGCAGGATGCGTTGGCCGGTGTTAAGCATTGGCGGCTGCACATAACCATTCTGGCTTTCACATTCGTGCTGTTCCCAATCCTCGGCCTGCTCATGAAACCCCTGGATTGGATTCTCTCGCCTGGCCTCTACCTGGGCATTTTGTACATGACACTGGCACCGTCGACGGTGCAGTCGAGTGTGAACTTCACCTCCATCGCCAAGGGCAATGTCGCCGGCGCAATCGTCAGTGCCTCGGCATCTAACCTGCTAGGCATCGTCGTCACACCGGTGCTGGTGATGCTGTTGATGGCCACCGGCGGCGGCATTCATGTGGATTCGTCGGTGTTCTTGGATATTTCGCTGCAGTTGCTGCTGCCATTCGCAATCGGCCAGCTCACTCGCCGTTGGACCCTGAAGTTTGCCGCCGCGAAGACGACTAAGAATGTTGACCGCCTATCCATCGCAATGGTCGTTTACGCAGCCTTCTCCGAGGGCATGGTGCAGGGCATCTGGTCGAAGGTGCCGGCAGGGGACATTGTCATCCTGTGTGTGCTTTCGGTCGTGCTGGTGGAATTCGTTTTGCGGTTGTCCGGATTCATCGCAAACAAGATGGGCTTCGACCGCAAGGACCGCATTGCGATTCAGTTCTGCGGTTCGAAGAAGTCCCTGGCCACCGGTCTGCCAATGGCTGCCGTTATCTTCGGTGCCGATGCCAGCCTCTACATTTTGCCGCTGATGATTTTCCACCAGATTCAGCTGATGATCTGTGCGGTCTACGCCGCTCGCTGGGGCAGGGAAGCAGAAGCTGAGCCGGAGCCACAACCCGCTTAACGCGGTCTAGCGCATGGACCCGAGGGGCGAATCCGGCTTGGCACATATACTGGGGCGCACAACATATGGTTCGGTTTTAAACGAGCAAACGAAAGTGTGAGATTCAGCATGGCTAACGAGAATCCGGCTCCGTTCTCCCCGGAACAGCGCGCCGCAGAAGAGACCGCAATCAACGAGTTCTGGTCGTGGTGGAATTCTTTTGGCGCCGATGCGCTCGACTCAATGTTTAGTGTCCAGCTCGGTATCGATGGTGCCCCGAACGCCGCCGATGTGGACATTATTGATGTCCAGAAGGAGGTCGGCGGCCGCATCGCCGCTATTAATGACCGGCTCATCTGGGGGTTTGAGGCTGGCGCTCCGTATTCTCGCCACCTTCTGACTGTTAGCGCTGCCGGCGATCCGGAGCTGCGTCCGGTCGCTCGCCGTTGGCTGGAGGCCGCGCCTGACGACGGCGCGGTGTGGTCTTTCACCGACCTCCGCCAGGCGGATCCGGCGATGAAGCTGTCGCTGGGGGATGTCGCGGCCACATTGGTTGCACAGGGTGCTCTCGAGGCCGATGCTCCGGCCGAGGTCGATCCGGCAGACGCCCGCGTGGCTGTTAGCAGTGGTCATGGGGCAGTGGACGTTCGCCTATTCCACCCGCTGTTCCCGGCAATTGCTCAGTTGGAGGACGGTGAGCGCTTGGTAGCTCAGCTCGGTTTCACGCTGCTGCAGCTGGCTCTGGGGGAGGAGGACTTCGGCCTATGGCTACGCGGTTTTGCCTTCGCCGGCGAGGAGCCGGAAGGTGCGATCCCGCTACCGGAGCTGGGCGGTGTCGTCGAGAAGCTCGCGGAAGAGTGCCCGGAGTGGCTCACCATTGATGCCGAAGCCAACGGCCAGCCGCTCGTCGTCGCCACCCGCGCTCCGATTACGCAGCTGGTGAGCCCGACTATGACGCAGCATGTGCTGATTCAGCTCATGCTCGGCAATATTGATGACAAGGGCTTGCCGACGGACGCATCCAAGGAATCCCTCTCCGAGTTCAATACCGCTGCCGCTGAAGCCATCGCTGAGGACAAGGGCATTTTTGTCGCAACTGAGCAGTCCGATGGCATGGCTCTGATGCACTTCTTTATTGACCCGGCATCTGATGCGGAGGCGGGTCTGCGAGCTGTTGCGGAGACGTGGACCGAGGGAGAGCACGTCGTCGATACCGGTTACGATCCAGCTTGGCAGCGCGTCGGTCACCTGCGCGTGTAGATTGGTTTTTTGTTATGAACGCTCGTCATCGTCTTACTCCACGGCCTTCTCGCGCGATTCGCATGGGTCTTACCGGTGTCATCGCTGTCACCAGCCTTCCGCTGGCAGCTGGAAACGTCGCTGCGGCTCCGCAGCCAAAACTGACTCCGCAGGGCACTATTGATGCTCCGGGGCGAACCCAGATCAGCTTTACCCACACCCCAAGTGGCACGCACTACGGTACGGCGAACGAGAATGAAGCTCGTCCGGGGCTTTCGATTGTCAAGCTCTACATTGCGGACTACGTCTTCAAACATGGCACAGAAGCGGACAAGGCGAAGGCCACAGAGATGGTTCGCTACTCCGATGACAATATTGCCAGTGAGCTCTACGGCCGATACCCGGATTCCATCAACGCCACTGCGCGTGAATACGGCCTCAGCAACACCCACGGTGCAGGTCACTGGGGAAAATCAACAACGTCCAGCGCTGACACTGTGAAGTTCTTGGAGGCCAAGAAGCGTGAGAACACTTCTGACCCGGTGCTGGTTGCTATGAGCACCGCGTCACCTGTGGCAGCGGATGGCTACCGTCAGGATTACGGCACCGCCACGCTGCCTGGTGTCATTGGCACAAAGTGGGGTTGGTCCGATGACTGCCAGAGCGTTCACGCCTCGGCATCCATTGGACCTGACTTCAGCGTCGCTGCTAACACCTACGGCACGAAGGAAACTCACACCAGCGATGTTCAGAATGCCTTCGACGGCACGCTGGGCACTCCATCGCTGCCTGGCCTGCCCGACAGCCCGAGCCTGCCTGGCCTCCCAAGCGTCCCGAACCTGCCCGAGAGCTCGAATCTCGGCGAACTACTGAATCTGCCGGAAACTCCGCAGCTGCCCCAGATTCCGGGACTACCGGACTTCACTGGTCAGGTACCGTCGCAGTTCTAGCCACTGCCGCTAGTCGCTGGTCTGCTGGCACCGTCCCACCCAGCGCCCACACAGCGCACCTCACGCGACAAGGTTCACGAGGACCATATACAGCGCCGTGCCTACAAAAATCGAAATCACGGTGTTACGCCGCCACCAGTGCAGGCCAATGGTGACCACCAGCGCTACGGGCACGGCCCAGGTAGCGCCGGGGTCACCGCTCTCGCCGCTGAGTCCTAACCGCCCGAAGACGGTATAGGCAACCAACGCCACCATGACTCCAACCGGCATGGTCGTGCCGAGGAACTCGAACAGGGGAGACCCCTTCAGAGTGCGCACGAACGCAAACGGCAGCGCACGCAGCGCAACTGTCACCGCTCCCATCGCAAAGAGCGCGGCAAGCACATAGCCGGAATCGGGCATCGCGGTCATGCTCACTCTCCCTCCGTTACACGCTGATTGCTTGCCGACGTCATGCGCATCACCCGATCCACCCGCGGTGACCACACGCGCAACAGCAGCAGGCCGAAGTACATCAGCAGTCCGATAACCAGCATCTGGTTCGGGTTAATCAGCCAGCCCACCAGCGTGCAGACGATAGCGGACAGGGGCAGTGACCAGTCCTTAGAAGTCTCAAACGCGTCCATGGCCAGCACCGTAAAGAGCGCCACCAGTGCGAACTCGGCACCGCGGATACCCTCGGGCAGTGCTGCGCCGGTTAGAGCCCCGACAATACCGGAGCCCACCCACAATAACTGGCAGAGAATCTGAATCGTCAGCAGTCGGTGGCCCGACATCTTTTCGTCCGCATTTGCCGCAGAGACGATGGCATACGACTCGTCGGTAAGCGCGTATGTGGAGTATGCGCGACCGAGACGGGACTGTATCCGGTCGCGTGGGAACGTCAGCCCATAGAAGACGTGGCGGAAGTTGACCATAAAGGACGTCACGGCACAGCCGAGCAGACCCGTATGCGCCATAACCAGGCCGACAGCGAGGAATTCCATCGACCCCGCGTAGACCACGAAGGAGAAGATGGGGGCCCACCACCAGCTAAAGCCAGTCTGTGCGATGAGCAGGCCGAATGCGAGCCCCAGCGGAATGAGTCCCATGCCCACGGGCAGTGTCTGCCGGATGCCGGCAGCTATGTCGCTGCGGTCGCTGTTTCCTGTGGCGCTACTTCCTTCAGCCCTGTTTCCTTCGGTATTGATGTGCTCACTCATCTAGTTGTCACGTACATCTACGGGGTAGGTGCCATACAGTGGCAGCGGCCATGGCTGACGGCGCATGCAATCACCCCAGATGTCCGCGGCAGCAGGAGCGAGTACATCAGAGGGCAGGGCAGGGGCGACGTACCAGTCACCGCGGTCGAGCTCGTCTTCCAGCTGTCCCGGGTCCCAGCCTGCGTAACCGGCGAAGATGCGTGCGCCATCTATGCGGTCGCGTACGTCCTCCGGCTCCGCACCGAGGTTGACCAGCGCAAACCTGTGGGCGATGCGTTCCATCAGCGGGGTACCGGTAATACTGTCGGTCTCCTCTGGGAGGGTGGCGCCGTTTCGCACCACACCAATGCAGATTGGCTGTGTCTGGTTGACCGGACCCCCGACGTAGAGCACCGGCGGCTTGGCCATCAGCGGCGCCCAAGGCTCGAGCACATTGTGCACCGGCGTCTGCGAACGCTGCGTGAGATCGACACCAAGGGTGCCGTGTTCATCGTGCTCAATGAGGAAAATCACCGAGCGGGAAAACTCCGGCGAGAGCATGCCGGGTGCTGCGAGCAGCAGCATACCGGCAGCCGGGTCGTTGCGCTCAAGGCTGGTAAAAAGCCGGTCGCCGTAGAGATTTTCCGGATTAATCGATGCCATTAGCTCTCACTTTCGCTTTCAGCCTGCTCACCGGACTGCTCGTACCACCATTTCTTCAGCGCCAAGATAGCATCTTCACGCTCCAGCGGACCGGACTCCAATCGCAGCTCTTTCAGGTAATTCCAGGCCTGTCCGACTTCTTTGCCGGGCTTCAGGTCCAGAATTTCCATGATTTCGTTGCCATCCAGGTCGGGGCGGACGCGTGCGAGGTCCTCCTGCTCGGCGAGCTCCTTGATTCGCGCTTCCAGGCTGTCGCAGGCTCGTGCGAGGCGTGCTGCTTTACGACGGTTTCTCGTCGTACAGTCGGCCCGCACGATTTTGTTGAGTCGTTCCAACAGATCTCCGGCGTCGTTGACATAACGTCGCACCGCCGAGTCCGTCCACTTGCCTTCGCCGTAGCCGTGGAAGCGCATGTGCAGGTAGACCAACTGCGAGATTTCGTGGTTGGTCTTCTTCGGGAACTTCAGTTTCCGAAGGCGGCGTCGCACCAGCTTCGCGCCGACAACTTCGTGCTGGTAAAAGGTGACGTTTCCCTGCTCGTTGTAGGCACGGGTAGCGGGTTTGCCGCAGTCGTGCAGCAGTGCCGCCCAGCGCAGTACGAGGTCCGGTTCACCGGGTTCTTCCTGGTCAATAGCTTGCCGCATGACCTGCAGAGAGTGTTGGTAGACATCCTTGTGCTGGCGGTGTTCATCCTGCGTCATGCGCATGTCGGAGATCTCCGGCAGCACGCGGTCGGCCAACCCCGATTCCACCATCAGGTCGATACCTCGGCTTGGGTCCGCACCCAGGATGAGCTTGTTCAGCTCGGTGGAGATGCGCTCGACCGTGATGCGGTCAATTTCGCTGGACATTTCCTTCAACGCCTTGAGCACACGCGGTGCCACGTCGAACCCGAGCTGGGATGCGAAGCGGCAGGCACGCAGCATCCGCAGGGGGTCGTCGCCGAAGCTGATCTCCGGCGCCCCCGGTGTGTCCAACACACCCGCGACAAGATCCTCGAAACCTCCGAGCGGGTCAAGGAAGGTGCGGGTGCCGTCACCGTGGAGCTCCACGGCGATGGCGTTACAGCGGAAGTCACGGCGGATTAGGTCGCCCTCCAGCGTGTCACCGAAAGTGACCTCCGGATTGCGGCTGACCTGGTCATACGTATCCGCACGGAATGTGGTGATCTCCACCTGACGGCCATGCCGTTCCGCGGAGAGTGTGCCGAATTCAATGCCGGTATCCCAGACAATATCCGCCCAGTCATCGAGGATCGCGCGCGTCACTTCCGGGCGCGCGTCGGTGGTGAAATCGAGATCCACGCCCAGTCGCCCTAAGAGAGCATCGCGCACAGAACCGCCCACGAGGTACAGGCGATGGCCGGCTGCACTAAACGCAGCTGCCAGCGAATCGAGGATCTCAGACTCCTTGGCGATCGCCTGATCCGCCACTGCCAGCATTGCCGTCCTGCGCACCTTTGGGTCCGCGTCAGCAGCCGCCGGAGTAGCACCGGGAGGTGTAGTCCCCCCGGGCTGGTCACCATTTGTCGTTGAAGGAGTCGATTGTGTCACGACCGACACAATACCCGCTTATACCTATAAACCCGGTAGTCTAAGTGGAATGAACAACGTGGTACGCAATGACAACTCGGCGGCGAAGAGTCGTCGACGTCGTCGGCGACCGCGCAGAAGAGGTGGCGTTTCCTCGTCCACCAACACGAGCAACGCTACTACCAGCGGAAATTCTGCAAAACGTAGTGGCTCCGGTGCCAATGGCCCCCAAAAGGCCAAGCCAAACTCCGGTGGCGCCAAGAAAAATTCCAAATCACCGAAGTCGGCACGACCCTCGAAGCAGTCGAACAACCGCGGTGGCCGTAAGAACGGTCAGGATAGGAACAATCGCCGTCGTCACGCACAGACGAAGCGCACGAACAATCGCCGCGCGCACTCGTCGCGCGCGCAAAATGCAGCGCCGATGCAGACCTCGATTGAGACTTCGGCGGGCGGACTGGTCGTCTCGGGGCTTGCTGAGGCTGTCGGCGATGGCGGCAAGGTCAACCTGTCACGGATTTATGTCGCGCTGATTGGTCGGCACGATCGTCGCGGGCGCCTGCTGTGGTCGATGCCTAAGGGCCATGTCGAACCCGGCGAAGCTTTCGATTCCACCGCCGAACGTGAGGTGTGGGAAGAAACGGGCATTCGCGGCGAGGTCATCGAAGAGCTCGGTGTGATTGACTACTGGTTTGTCTCCGATGGCACGCGGATTCACAAGACCGTGCACCATCACCTTCTGCGCTACGTCGATGGCGATCTGAACGACGAAGACCCCGAGGTCACCCAGGTCATGTGGGTTCCTGTGGATACCCTGGTGGAACGGTTGGCCTACGCTGACGAACGCAAACTGGCCCGGCGCGCGCACAATCTGCTGCCCGATCTCGCCCGCGCGGAAAAGCGAGCAGGCCGGCAGACGCCGAGGTGATTGCGCATGTTCAGGTTGCAGTTGCCAAGGAATGTTGTTCGTAAAGTCACGGCCGCCACCGCAGCGCTCGTACTGTGCTTGCCGACGACCGTTGCGCCCCCAGCTTTTGCGCAAGATGAGCAGTTGTGGGGCAGTGGCACCAATCGTGTCGGTGAACAGGGCCCCCTTCGGCTTTCGATAACCAGCTTCACTCCGCATGTCGCGGCTCTACATTCGACGCTGACCATCAAGGTGCAGGTGCACAACACCTCCGATGCAGATATCAGCAATGTTGCGCTGCGCCCACAGCGGGCCGGCGCACTGGCTTCCTCTGCAGATGCGCGGACGATTCTCGCTGAGCCTGAATCGGTGTTTGATGTGGCTGGGACCTTCAGTTCCCCCATCGATCTGAAGGCGGGGGAGACGCGTGAAATTACGCTAAGTGTTCCTATCTCCGCACCGTCCCCAGAAGGACTCGACATCACGGAAGCTGGCACGTTTCCGCTGCTCATCAATGCTAACGGGCAACCGGCAGATGACATCGACCGCCTGCTGGCGGAAACACGCGCACTGCTACCGGTGACGGATCCGCAAGCCGCAGATGATGAGCCGGAACCGCCTGCCGGTGATGAGAACGACAACGATGAGACCGACAATTCCGATGCGCCCACCCGCCGCGACCCAGTGCCGTTTTCGCTGATTTGGCCTATCAGCCAGCCAGTGCCACTGGTCGGCGGTGAGACCGGTGACGCACCCTCGTCGCCGAATCTCATCCTCACCGACAATTCTTTGGCCGAGTCTCTCGAACGCGGTGGCCGCCTCGACGGTTTGCTCACCTCGTTGGAAAAGGGCTTTGCCGGCCCGGATGGGCAGAGGTTGCGGGAATCAACCTGCATCGCCATCGACCCGGAGACCCTTGACGCAATCTCCCGGATGACCCGCGAATACTGGATTGGCACCAGCCGCCCAAGTCCTGTGGAGTCCTCTCCGCGACTGCGGGATTCCTGGGGAAACGCGGATGACACCAATCTCACGCATATGCCCGCCAGTGACAATGCTGCCGCCTGGCTCAATCGGCTGCACGATCTCACACAGGACACCTGCACACTGTCACTGCCGTGGGGCGGCACCGATGCCAGCGCCGTAGCTCGCGTGGGCGATCACGAGCTTTCGATGGAGGCACTCGCCGCTGGTCGGCAGACTATCGCCAAGCATTTGGACGTTCAGGCACTGCCGGGCCTCTATTTGCCGGCCGAGGGATACGTGACGTCGGAAAGCGCCCCGCTGTACTCGGCGGCGACGGCCCTGAACGGGACCGCCCCGGAGCGCGCATTCGAAAACCGCGTCGATACCGGCGAGGCGATGCCACCCTCGCCCACTCCACCCGAAGCCGCGCACGACACCACCGTGTTAGTCGCAGACAACACCGCCGTCACCGCCGATGGTCAGACACTGCGCCCCGGCCACAGTGGCGTGCTTGCCGACGGTAGCCGCGCCTTCGCCCTCCCTGGGGCACTGACAACCTCTCTGGCTGCAACAGGGCGGTCTCCCCAGACTGTGGCGTATTCGAATCTGCTCGGACGCTACGATTTCCGAATCGACTCCGAGGCTGCACGGATGCAGACAGCGATTGGCACTCTGTTCCAATCACTGACTGATTCGGATGACCCTCGCGCGGCTGTGGTGGCAGCACCGCCGTCCGGTTGGGATCCACGCGCTAGCGACGCTGAAGATTTCATGGCTGCGGTCAGGAAAGCCGTGGACGATAACCTGGCTGAGCTGACTCCGCTGATGGACTCCATCACCGCTTCAGCTCACGACCTGGATGCGGGCTCGGTTACTCCAATTGACGAACTTGCCGATCCCGCGCCAGTGAGTGAGACGCTCGTGGAGAAGGCTCAACTGGCCTCCCGCGAAATCACGGACCTGACCACAATCATGTCCAACGATCCCAATGTCGCACTGACGCGGTATGAATTCACCCGCCCCCTGCGGCACGACTTGCTGCGCTCGTTTACAACTCTCGGCCGGCGAAATCAGCTGCAGTCACCTGACGTGCAGCGGCGGAGCGAAGAACTCAGCGACCAGGCACTGATTATGACTCGACGCCTGCGCAATTCAGTGACGTTGGTAGCTCCCGGCGGTGTCTACACCCGCGCAACGCAGCTGTCGCCGATTGCGGTGCTGGCTCGCAATGGCCTGCCGCTGCCGGTTCCCGCGTTCGTGCGCGTCGGCGCTGGAGATTCGGTGTTGGAGGAGAAGTATGAGGCCGCCATCCCCGCCAAGGGGTCGGTGACTGTTCAGTTCACTCCGAAGTCGGGTGATGATGCAGAATCCACTCCGGCAACCAATGCTCCAGAGGGAGACCGGCCACGGGATAGTGGAGACAACTCCCACAATCTGTTGCTGTGGCTCGAATCACCTGGCGGCACGCCGATTTCTCGATCAGTGAGTATTTCCGTGCAATCGGGCGCTTCGGTTGGGGTTTTGGCTATCGTGACCCTCGTCATCGTCACTGTTGGTGGGTTTTTTGCCGCAAAACGGTCACAGTACTTTCGGAAATAGCCCCCCTTTTAAGCAACAATAGGACATGTGACTGACTCAGACGCGCATAAATCTGGACTTCGAGGCCGCATTCGTCGCCCCGCGCCACCGGCTCCGGTTCCGGCGGCGCGGCCAACGGCTGAATCTCAGCCGGCCGAAGCGGCCCCGGACCTAACTCGCGTATCCGGCCATAAGGCAAATGCCGATACCGCCGCTGACGCGATGACGGAATCGGCATCACCATCGCCAGCAAAGGCAGCAACTGCGACAGCAACCGCTTCCAGCGATTCCTCCGCAGGCTCGACGGCGGACGCAAATCAGGGACAGTCGAACTCGGACATCGTCGCCTCCACGGGCTCGATGGCAATCGCTACCCTGATTTCGCGCATTACGGGTTTTTTGCGAAATCTGCTCATCGGCGCGACGCTGGGTCCGGCTGTGGCTTCAGCCTTCAACGTCGCCAACACACTGCCGAACCTGATTACGGAAATCGTCCTCGGCGCGGTGCTGACTTCTCTGGTGGTGCCGGTGTTGGTGCGCGCGGAGAAGGAGGATCCAGATCACGGTGCCGCCTTCATTAGACGTCTCTTGACTGTCTCTATGACGCTGCTGGCAGTGGTGACGGTGCTGGCAGTGATAGGTGCGCCACTGTTGACCAGATTGAGCCTTAACGAGGCCGGTAAGGTCAACGTTCCGCTGGCAACGTCCTTTGCGTTCTTATTATTGCCGCAAATCATCTTCTACGGCATATTTGCGCTGCTCATGGCGGTGCTAAACACCAAGGGAATCTTTAAACCCGGTGCGTGGGCACCTGTCGCTAACAACGTCGTGGCCATTGCCACGCTCTTGCTATATCTGTTCCTGCCCGGCCAATTGAGTCCGGATTCGGACGGTTCACTCTCCGATCCGCACATCCTGCTTTTGGGTCTTGGTACCACCCTGGGTGTCGTCATTCAGGCAGCCATCATGATTCCCTACCTCAAGCGCGCGGGCATTGATTTGCGTCCGCTGTGGGGTATCGACGACCGCATCAAACAGTTCACCGGCATGGGTGTCGCGATTATCACCTACGTGGCAATTTCCCAGGCTGGTTACTTCATCACCACCAATATTGCCTCGACTGCCTCCAAGGCAGCGCCGACGATTTACCAGCAGGCGTGGCTGCTGTTGCAGGTGCCCTACGGCATCATCGGCGTTACCTTGCTGACCGCCATCATGCCGCGACTGTCCCGCAATGCAGCCGACGGCAATGATGGGGCAGTGGTCCGCGATCTGTCCATCGGTACGCGCCTGACCATGATTGCGCTGGTGCCGATCGTCGCCTTCTTCACCGCATTCGGCCGCCCCATCGCCGTCGGTCTTTTTGCGTATCTGGAGTTCCCCCGCGAAACCGCAGAGATTCTCGGCTGGACGCTGTCCTTCTCGGCGTTCTCGCTTATTCCATACGCCATTGTGCTTTTGCACTTGCGTGTTTTCTACGCCCGTGAAGAGGCCTGGACCCCGACTTTCATCATCCTCGGCATTACCACCGTCAAGGTGATTCTGTCGTTCTTCGCTCCTCGTCTGGCTTCTGACGATGAGACCGTCGTCGTGTTGCTCGGTGCCGCCAACGGTTTCGGTTTCGTCGCCGGCGCGGTAATTGGCTTCTTGCTCTTGCGCCGCACTCTCGGACACTTGGACAGTAAGGCGACCGTCCACACCGTGCTGTGGGCACTGGGGGCGTCGCTCGTCGGTGTCGCCGTCGCCTGGGGCGCATTCGCATTGACCGACCTTGTGCTGTTCGATTTCTTCGGTTCCTTCGGCGTGCTGCTGCAGACCATCGTCACCGGCGTGGTCTTCCTCATCGGTACCGGCCTGGTGCTCGCTCAGGCTCCATTGGAAGAGGTCCGCGTTCTGGGCGGCTTCCTCGGCCGCATCCCGGGTCTACGCCGCTTTGCTCCGCAGCCTCATGCAGCCGACAATGCCGTCGCCGACCGTGAGGATATGGAGCGCGAACGTGGCTTCGCCGCTGATGCTTTCTCGATTGCCCCGTCGAACCTGATCGGCGAGGCCACGGGTCTGGCAAACGAGGGCTTCACCGCTTCGCCGCTGCTGCCGCCGATGCCGACGCAGGGTTCTCGCCCAACCCGCTATGTACCCGGCGAGATGGTCTCAGGTGGTCGTTTCCGTCTGCGTTCTGAAGTCGCGACCTACCCAGGTCTGCGCCTGTGGCGCGCCATGGATATGGGCGATCCCAACAACTCAGATGTCGCACTCGTCTTCGTCGACACGATTGCACTGCCGTACTACGACACTTCGCCATCGGTTGCCGCCCAGAAGATTGCCACGACGACCAATGAGCTGCGTGACCTGGCTGGCACCGGGATGTCCCGCATTCATAGTGTGGCGAAGACACGCACCGAGGTGCTCATCGTCGCCGACTGGACCAGCAGTATCGGTATTGAGCGGTTCGATCAGGCCGCCCACCCGGATGCCCTGGCACTCGCAATAGCATCACTTGCCGAGACAATCGCCGACGCCCACGAATCTGGGCGCTGCCTTGGCCTGACAAACAAGCCTGGACAATTGCGCATCAGCAGCGACGGCCACATCTACGACGCTTTCCCCGTCGTTTTGCCCGATAGCTCGCAACGTTCGGACTACAACGCGTTGCTTTCTGTCATCGACGAGCTGTTCTACAACGTGCCAAATATCCCCTCCGATATTTCTGCTGCCATCGACCGCGCGAAGCAGGTTCGCCCGGAGAACTTCAACCAACAGGAGTCGCCAGCTCGCACACTCGCGGAGGATTTTCGCACTGCAGCGCTCGGCCCCGACTCTTCGGAGTTTCTCGCAATCGACCCCGACACCGGTGCGCGCGAATCCGTCGATGCCGACGGTGTAGCCCAATCAAACGCTCACCACACCAAGAATCGCACCGGCGCATTCAGCACCGGCGCAGTCGTTGTCGGTGTAGTCATTGTCGGCGCACTTGTCGCCGCGGGCATCTTTGGTCTGGTTAACCGTTCCTCGGACGCACCGATTAACTCCGAGTCCGTACGACGCGGCCCGGCTCCGATCACGACGCTTTCGCTTGCCGACGCTAACGAGTGGCAAGCCGACAGCGACAACCCGGCAGCCGGTCCAGACAATCCGGACATGGCTGAGCTGACCATCGATAATGACGAGGAAAGCTTCTGGGTAACTTCGACTTACCTCAGCCAGTTCGGCAATCGTCCAGAGGACTTCAAACCTGGTGTGGGTATTCGGGTCACTCTGGATGAACCGGCAACCATTCGAGAGCTTAAGGTCGCGGCGACCCCGGGCGCACACATTGAAGTTCGCGGCCTACGAGATGCTGACTCGACGAACTTGGATGACACAACGGTTCTCGGAAGCGCTACTGCCACCTCAGGTACGACGACCATCGAAATCGATAGCCGCGACACTGAGTGGAAGAACCTTGTTGTCTGGATCTCCGGCTTGCCGACGGCTGCGGAAGCGGTAGCCGACAGCGACTCAGACACTGACGCTGATACAGATGCTGATGCTGAGTCGCAGAATTCCGATGCGGACAACCCACTTGTCGGCGACCGCAATCTGGCTGAGCAATCTCCGGATTCGTTGCTGCCAGTTGCTATTGGCGACATTCAGGTGCGTGGTACGGAATAACGCTCTGAGCTTGCCTTAGGCGGCAACAGTTCAAGTTGTCCCAAGTTATCCACAGCTACTGGGACGTTTTGAAATTCATCCACAGCCCGCGGTCTCCACGGCAGTTTTGCCAAGCGGAGAGCGCGGGTTTCGTGTTTGCATAGGAGCCATGAACTTTGGGGGAAGAAATCGAATTGGGGACAGTCACCGTAAGGCCCGCATGGGTCGGCGACTGGGGGATTGTGGTGTCGTCGGTATGCAAAAGCATGCATCTGCGGACGAGGTCGATCGTGAATTATTGAAGGCGCACCTGGCGGGGGATCGTCGCGCGTTCGCGGTGTTGGCACGGCGTTATTATCCGCAGTTGGTAGCGATGGCGCGGCGCTATCGTCGGGATGATTTCGATCCCTTGGATGGGGTACAGGAGGGGCTGGCGCGGGCAATTGCGGGGGCGGCGAGCTTTCGCGGGCGTTCAACGGTGGCGACGTGGCTGACGTGCATCGTGAAGAATGCGTGTATTGACCACAACCGCGGTCGTTTCGGGGAGATCCCTCTCTGCGATAAGGAGGAGGATTTTGAGACGTTTATGAGTTCACAGCCGATTCCCTGCCCGGATGTTCCGCTACGTGTGACTATGGCCGCCGCATTGGAGCAGCTGCCAACGGATCAACGGGATGCCCTGCTGTACTTGGACATCTTTGGATATTCGCTGCAGGAGACCTCTCGCAGTATTGGGCAGCCGAGCGGGACGTTGAAGTCTCGGCGGGCGCGGGCGCGTCGTACGCTTCGGCGACAATTGGAAGAAGTGCAGGTGGCCTAACAACTGCAGAGCAGGGGTGAGGCTGGGGGAATAGAGATGGCTAACCTCACGTTGGTTGAGGTGGCTGGTTCCGGTAATTTCTTTCCCGGAGCTGAAAAGTTTGCTTACTACTGAGCATCACTGTGCGCCATGTGATGTGAGAGATAAAAATTATAGGAGTCTTCATGAGCGATATCGTTCACGACCTGATCATTGTCGGTTCCGGTCCCGCCGGTTACACGGCTGCCACCTACGCAGCCCGTGCCGACCTGAAGCCTGTGGTGTTCGAGGGCATCGAGTTTGGCGGCCTGCTTATGACGACTACCGATGTGGAGAACTACCCAGGTTTCTCCGAGGGCATCATGGGACCAGAGCTGATGGATCAGATGCGCGCACAAGCAGAGCGCTTCGGCGCTGACCTGCGCATGGAGATTGTCGATCGCATGGATCTCACCGGCGAAATCAAGTCTGTCTGGGTTGGCGAAGAAGAGCACAAGGCTCACGCTGTCATCCTGGCGACCGGTGCCGCTCCGCGTTATGTCGGTGCTCCGGGCGAGCAGGCGCTGCTTGGTCATGGTGTCAGTGCCTGTGCCACCTGTGATGGTTTCTTCTTCCGCGACCACGATATCGCCGTCATCGGCGGCGGTGACTCCGCAATGGAAGAGGCAACTTTCCTTACCAAGTTCGCCCGCTCGGTGACGATTGTCCATCGCCGCGATGAGTTCCGTGCGTCGAAGATCATGGTCGAGCGCGCGCAGAACAATGACAAGATTCGCTTTGCGACGAACAAGGTTGTGTCCCAGGTTCTTGGTGAGGACAAGGGTTCAGTTACCGGTCTCGAGCTGGAAGACACCGTCACTGGTGAGAAGTCCGTCCTGGATGCGACTGCCATGTTCGTAGCAATTGGCCACGAGCCACGTTCGCAGATGGTTCGCAATCAGCTGGATTGCGATGAGAATGGCTACATTCAGGTAGCCGCTCCGAGCACCCAGACCTCCCTCAAGGGCGTCTTTGCCGCGGGCGATGTTGTTGACTCGCATTACCAGCAGGCAATTACCGCCGCTGGTTCTGGCTGCAAGGCTGCGCTGGATGCTGAGCACTACTTGGAAACTGTTGCTCGGTAGCTGACAGAAGGTCAGTCGCACTAGCTGGATAAACACCTAATAGTTGGGGTATCGCAATTGTTGGATAAGCCCTACGATTGCAGATATCCAACTATGGGGAATATCCGATAGTCGGTAAGCCCAATTGTTGTTAGCTGTAGCTCAATCAGGGCGCAGCGGGACATGTTATAGCCCGGTACGCCCCGTACTCATCGAGCACTTGCAGCGTTCTCAAGAACACCATTAATTAACAATTTAGTACTTCACTCGCACCACCGGAAGCCCTAATTTTTGACGCCTTGAGCGCCAAATCCGTACGCGAGGCTGAAGAAGCTAGGTTGAAAAATTAGAATCAAGACCACAAAACAAAACCACTAAGAACTCAAACGAGCTCATTCTAAGGAGAAGAATTTCATGGCTCCGGTAACCGTCACCGCCAACACCTTTAAGTCCGATGTCCTCGAATCCGATAAGCCGGTGCTTGTTGATTTCTGGGCAGAGTGGTGTGGCCCGTGTAAGAAGATTGCTCCCGTTTTGGACGAGGTTGCGGCCGAGCTCGATGGCAAGGCTGTCATCGCCAAGGTCAACGTCGATGAGGAGCGTGCACTGGCTGGCATGTTCCAGATCATGTCCATCCCAAGCCTGCTCCTATTCAAGGACGGCAAGAAGGTCGAAGAGATTCGCGGAGTCCGCCCGAAGGGCGAAATCACGTCGCTCATCGAAAAGCACCTTTAAAAGAACTTGGGGTTGCTCCTTATCCGATACGAGGTTACGACTGCCTACCCGTCACTTCGCTACTGCCACCTTCGTTGGACACACCCCATTATGATGTGACTGAAGTTGTGGTTGTGATTTAGAGTTAGTCCTGGGGTTCTGCCGTCGGGCTAGCCGACGCGCCCTCGTAACAATCAATTCGCGCCTGCGAGCTGGTAATCTTGCTGGAAATGGCGGTTTACGTCTTCCTTAATACCGTGAAGGAACCAGGTTGCCGCCAACTTGAGAGGTATTGCTGACCATATCCTCTGAGGGTGCGCGAGATTTCTTAACTGAAGTTTCGTTTAGCTCACTGGCCAGTAATACTGATTAAGTGTTGTGAGGACCCACAACGGCCTGAACATAAGTGTGGAGTTCGGAAGGGAGTTTTCGTGCCAGAGTTTCTGAAGGTGGGCGATAGGTCACCTCGTGTAGCCGAGGTACGTTCTACCCTGGCTCGTCTTGGGCTTCTGCCTAATTGGGAGGGCTCAGCCGCGGAGGAAAACTCGCCTCAGTGGTCTGGTGACGATGACCTCTTTGATGAGGATATGCGCAACGCTCTCCTGGCGTTCCAACAGTCCCGCGGTGTCTATGCCGACGGGATCATCCGCGACAGCACCCTGCGCCTACTGCGAGAAGCCTCGTACACTCTGGGCACCCGCGTACTGTCCTACGATCCACTGTCACAAATGACCGGTGAGGACGTAGGCGTTCTCCAAGCTACCTTGCAGGAACTCGGCTTCCACGATGCCCGAGTAGACGGCCACTTTGGCCCGAAGACTGATGCCTCTGTACGTGAATACCAGCTCAATTACGGGCTGGAGCCCGACGGTATCTGTGGTCCCGTTACTCTCCGGGCGCTCAGCTACTTGGGCAGGAGAGTCACTGGTGGCTCGGTAAACGCCTTCCATGAGAAGGAAATACTGCGCACGATGGGGCCGAAGCTCTCTGGCAAGCGCATTGTCATTGATCCAGGTCTTGGGGCAGGGGAGCCCGGCATTGTGGTCGACGGCCCTTACGGTCAGATTTCTGAAGAAGAGATTCTTTGGGATTTGGCCTCTCGCATCGAGGGTCGCCTTGTCGCGGCTGGTGCAGAGACTATTCTGTCTCGTCCTCGTACCGACAATCCGTCCATCGAGGATCGCGCTGAGATGGCCAACGCATTTGGCGCTGACGTCTTCATCTCCCTGCAGGCTGACCACTATCACAACAACCGCGCCAGCGGTATTGCGACCTTTTACTTTGGCTCGATGAAGGGCTCCAACTCCATTCTTGGCGAACAGCTCTCTGGCCTTATTCAGCGGGAGATTGTTGCCCGTACGAGCCTGGTGGACTGCCGCTCGCACGCCCGTACCTGGGATCTCCTCCGTCTGACCAGGATGCCCACGGTGGAAGTCGCCGTTGGTTACCTGACCAACGAGGAAGACGTCGCAATTCTTTCTTCCCCAGATCAGCGGGACGTAATTGCCGAATCTATCGTTGTCGCTGTAAAGCGTCTGTACCTGGGCGATGAAGAGCAGCAGCCAATGACCGGCGCTTACAGCTTTGCGCAGCTGATTGAAGAGGAAAAAGCCTAAACACGGCTGACCAATGAAACCCGGCGCTAAAGACTGAACAGCTTTGAGCGCATAAAGGGTTCTTTCGCACTTAGATCCAACGCATGGCCGATTTCTTCGTCCCAATCCAATTCCGCATCCAACTCGATACGGAGTTTCGGATGAATCGGATGTGGAGTGACCACCCGAAACCCGGAGTCAAGAAGGGTTCGCGTACGAATCAAATCACCGGCGTTATGGTTAATCGCCGCCAACGAATCTGAAATACACGGCTTAGGATTTAGCTTTTCTTCAAGTTGCGCTTCGAAATCAGCGATTAGATTCTCCGTACCGTCGTCAGGCGTTGGCGACGACGGCGTGGATGCCGACATAGAATCCGCCGTGCCACTGCAACCAAACGCTTCTACCGCTGAAATCCCGCGCAGCGCGAGCTTGTGCAGAGCGGTCACAATGAGCACGCGGAGCATGTCATCGTCAACCTCTAAAGCGTTGTAATGCAGACTCGTCAGCGCAATCGCATCCGGCGATATTGGTCCGGAAGGCATGGAAAATGTCGTCGGGCAGAAGCGTGGCGGAGCAAAGAGCAGCGTGCCGACGGTCTCAGGTTTCCCATCGATAAGTGATGCCGGTGGCTTTCGTCGTAGCGAATATCCGCACGGTCCCCAGGAAAGGTAGACGGTATTGAGCCATGCTTCCTTCTCCAATCGCACCTGGGCGGCTAAATCAGGGCTCAAATCGCCATTTAAGAGGCTTTCACTAGCTCCGCCTGGCCGAGTAGGGGGTTGGCCGTCCGAATGCTTTAAATCACCGTTGAGCGCTTCATCCTCTTCTGGCGTGCTGGGGTCCAAATTAGGTTCGCGCGGCTCAGTCGAGAACTGGGGTAGGGCAGTTGCTGTACGGATATGCTCCATGCCCTGTTCCCAAAACAGGCTTAACATCGTCTCTGGATAGATTCCTTCGATGTCGGCCAGCGAAATTTTCTCGATGAATACTTCAGTCACAGTAACCGGGTTTACTCTTCGTCGAGATGCATCAGTGACATGATGCGATCAAAGTCCTCGAGGTTGCCGAATTCGATAACGATTTTGCCCTTACGCTTGCCCATCTGGGCAGTCACCTTCGTATCAAAAGAATTGGACAGGCGGTCAGCCCAATTGTGAAGGACCTCCGGCTGCGGAGTGGGCTCACGGTGCTGCTTTTTCGGTCGCTCGCCGGCATTGAGTAATGTCACTGCTTCTTCGGTCGCACGGACGGATAGTCCTTCAGCAACAATTCGCTCGGCGAGGCGCTGCTGTTCTTCCTTACCTGCCTTAACTCCAAGCAAGGCGCGTGCGTGACCAGCCGACAGAACACCGACCGCTACTCGTCGCTGTACCTCCACCGGCAACTGCAAGAGTCGAATCATGTTGGTAATAACGGGCCGCGAGCGACCGATTCGATCCGCCAGCTCTGCCTGAGTTACACCAAACTCTTCGAGTAGCTGCTGGTACGCAGCGGCCTCTTCGAGTGGGTTTAGCTGAACGCGATGGATGTTCTCTAGTAGGGCATCGCGAAGCATGTCCTGGTTTGGAGTATCGCGAACAATGGCGGGAATCGTGTCGACCCCAGCTCGCTGAGAAGCACGCCAGCGACGTTCACCCATGATGATTTCAAACTCGGGTTGCGGCGCGTTCGGATCTTCCTTGCGCGCTGCCTCGAGTGCGGCCGCACGACTATCCTCAGAGATTGGTCGTACGATAATCGGCTGCAATAGACCGAACTCACGAATAGAGTGAGCGAGCTCATTCAGGGGCTCCTCATCGAAGACCTCTCGTGGCTGCTTCGGGTTCGGCGTGATCAGCTTCAAGTCGATCTCGCGATAGGTCGCGCCAAACTCGTTTGCGGCCGAAGCGTCAACATCGGTCGGCTCCGCGCTGCTATGGTCCGCTACTCCCGACGTCGCCGAGGGCAATGTTTCACGTGAAACATCGCTAGACTTACCAATAGCCTTATCGTCACTGTGACGTTTCTGCGCCTCATCGGTATGAGGCTTGCTCTGGCCGGATTTTGCAGATTTTCCGGCGTTCTTCCCTTCAGTCAACGAGGTGCCGGATCCCGTCGCGGCTGCCCCCAGTACGTCGGCAACTCCGCTACTTCCAGGCTGCTTCGTCCCCTGGGTACGGCGGGGACCGAAGATAATATCCGCGGCACTCTCACCTACCGAGGGGTTAGCCGCCGGAGCAGTTGGGATCAGCGCGGCGATACCGCGACCGAGCCCTCCCTTGCGGTTCTCCTTTTTTTGATTCGACATCGGTAACTACTCCTAGTGGCTTTAATTTGTCTCAGTGGAATTGGACGGGGTAGGGGAGGAAGCTGGTTTTTGCCTAATCGCACTTCCACCCGAAACTGCTGAATAGTCGCCACGCGTTGCCAATTCCTTCGCGGCGTCAAGATAAGCAACTGCGCCCCGAGACCCTGGATCGTAGGAAATTACGGTCTGCGAATATCCCGGCGCCTCCGATACCTTCACAGATCGAGGGATGAGATTACGTAGCACAACCTCACCGAAGTAGTTACGAACCTCATTGGCAACTTCTTCCGAAAGCTTGGTGCGGCCATCGAACATAGTGAGCAGCACAGCAGAAATATGTAGCTCCGGATTGAGATGCTGACGAATCATCTGCACGTTATTCATCAGCTGAGTCACACCCTCCAAGGCGTAAAACTCACACTGAATCGGGATCAAAACCTCGTTGGCGGCAGTCATCGAATTCAGAGTCAACAGACCGAGCGAAGGAGGGCAGTCAATAATGAGAAAGTCAAAGCCGTTGTCAATCAGGTACTGATCTGACACTGCATCGAGAAGTCGGCGCTCACGGTTCAGGAGCGAGACCAGCTCAATCTCGGAGCCCGCCAAGTCCAATGTCGCTGGCACACAAAAGAGATTCTCAGATTCAGGGGAACGCTGGATGACATCGTCAATCTGTAGTTCGCCAATTAGAAGCTCATACGTCGACGGGGTCCCGGAAACATGCTCAATCCCCAGGGCCGTAGAAGCATTTCCCTGCGGGTCATTATCGATGACTAGCACCTTGAGACCATGCCGCGCGAGCGCCGACGCGATGTTGACTGCCGAAGTGGTCTTGCCCACGCCACCCTTCTGGTTGGCGATAGTAATACGGCGCGGGCGTTCGGGGCGTGGAAGCGATAAACGGTTCGGGGCCTTAACTTGCGCTGCCCGTTGAGCTGCCGCAGCGATGGGTGTGTCTTGCCAGGACTTCCGGCTCATTAACTATTCCCCTTACAAGCACAGCAATCACCAATCATGGCCACTGGAGTGCGAATAAAAACTTAGTAACTATCTGCAAAAGCGTAATCATCAAGCCCCAACAAGCGTTAGACGCCGACGATTGTGGAAATGTTTCACGTGAAACATCCACCTTGGCCGGTAGGACTTTGCCATACCGCGATACTTATCCCACTCTAGCCCGACGGCACTACGCGCCTCAATGTCGAAACCAAAACACAAGCGAACCGGCAGTGGAGTAGGGGAGGGGGACTTACAACCTACTTCTTCTGAATAATCACGGCGTACGTCGAAGTTCCCAACACGGAACCGCCAACCTCTACAACGCGGGGATTAGTTCCCTTCGCCTTGGCAATAAGCTTTGCGTCCCGATCAATCTCCTCTTGCGCAGTTCCACCCTTCAGTGCAACCATCGCGCCTCCGGATTTAACTAAAGGAAGCGACCAGCCCGCCAATTTCCCAAGAGGGGCAACAGCGCGAGAAGTGACGACATCTACTTGGCCAACCTCAGCGCGAACCACTTTCTCCTCAGCGCGGCCGCGAACCACGGTCACATTGTCCAGCTCGAGATCTTCCACAACCTCGTTCAAGAAAGTCGTACGGCGCAGCAATGGTTCCACAAGAACCACCTTCAAATCTGGTCGTGCAAGAGCAAGCGGAATCCCGGGCAAGCCTGCCCCCGAACCAATGTCCGCAACTAGAAGCCCTTTGCCTATCGCTTCTCCAACTACCGCAGAATTGATAATGTGCCGATCCCACAGCTTTGGAGTTTCACGTGGCCCAATCAAACCTCGGACTGTAGCCTCCTCAGCCAACCATGAATGGTAGCGGTATGCTCGATCGGCATTCCCTCCAAACACGGTATCTATCACCGAACGCAGATCCGGATCGACCAAACCTGCGGAGGCTTCTTGATTATCGACGTCTTTCGCGGAGTTACCCAACAGTTCCACTAACCTTTCCAATGGGGCAGCTGTGCCGTCACCCGTCGAGCTTTTCATTACCCCTAGTGTACGACAGTGCAACAGCCATGTTTCACGTGAAACATTGACCGGAGTTGGATGCCAAACTCCAGGCCCCACAGAAAATTACATGCCTGTAATAACAGCGACGTTGTCTGCGCGATAGAGTACCAAGGCAAGCAAAAACGCCCCGCATCAACTGCGGGGCGTTTCGATTAATTAACTTATGTAGACGAAGGGCGATTCCACTTCAGCTATTTCTTTTTCCGCTTCCGGTTCTTCCGATTTGCGGGTTTCTGTCCTGGCGCTGGCTTCGAGACTGGGCCCTGCTGTCCCTTCCCCGAATTACCATCCGGAAGATGGCTAGAAGCCTTGTTCGCTGCAGAGGCCTGACCGGACTGCGCCTGCTGCGCATTCTGCGCTGCCTGACGCTTGCCACCCTTCTTCGGATTGATTGGCTTCTGGCCAACCTTCGGAGCGAGCTTCTCCTGTGCCTCGCGCTTGGCAGCCTTCTTAGCTGCGACAGCTTCCTTCTCTTCCTCATCCAGCTTGCCGAAGATGTAGCGCTGCTGGAAGTAGGTCCAGACGTTGTTAGTCACCATGTAGACAAGAAGGCCGATGTGCCAGAAAGCACCGGTAACAAGAATCATGATTGGGAAGAACCAAAGCATCATCTTGTTCATCATGTCCATCTGCTGACCCATAACGCCTTCCTGGCGCTTCACCAGACCGGCTTCCTGGCGGGCACGCGTGCGGTCAACAGACATGCGAGCGTTGAAGTGCGTTGCAAGTGCCGCGATAACAATCAGCGGAATGGCAACGATCATGATGTCCATGCGGGTGAAGTCCGCAGGCGTACCAGGCACAGTAAAGGCTGCGTATTGATCCTCACCCATACCAACCGAACTGGACAGTGGAGCATTGAGCACACGAGCCAGCAGGAAGGACCGCACCTCATCTACGCCGAAGATGTAGTTAGGCGTATTCCAGTTCTGTTCCACCGACATGCCGAGCGCATTGCCCGACGTACCCGTTCGGTTGAACGAACGCAGCACGTGGAAAAGACCAATGAACACAGGCATCTGAACCAGAATCGGCAGACAGCCGCCGAGCGGGTTGACACCCATTTCCTTCTGTAGCTGGCGCATAGCAAGAGCCTGAGCCTGCTGATCGTTCTTGTACTTCTCCTTGATGGCCTGCATCTCAGGAGCGAGTTGCTGCATCTTGATGGCAGAACGCTGCTGGTTCAGCATCGGCTTAAACAGGAGGATACGGATGGTGACCACAAGCAAAATAATGGCCAGCACCCAGGAGATACCCGAGGAGGGATCGAATAGGAAACCTGAGGCCTTATGCCAGAACCACAG
The DNA here is from genome assembly GCF_001812455.1 of Corynebacterium sp. HMSC076C10. Classification (NCBI taxonomy): domain Bacteria; kingdom Bacillati; phylum Actinomycetota; class Actinomycetes; order Mycobacteriales; family Corynebacteriaceae; genus Corynebacterium; species Corynebacterium sp. HMSC076C10. The sequence continues at coordinate 16,441 of NZ_KV809129.1, read as the reverse complement.
GATGGCCGAAATCGGCACATACACGAAATTGAGCACGGTCTAAGATCACTCCGTTCTTTAGGGGACAGCGCACTCGCGCCTTCGTCTACAAAGCCCCGTCAAAGGCTAAGCATTACTAGAGGTTACCTGTGCATTCGCCTCAACCACGAACCCAGGCCGGGGAATGTGGCAGGAACTGGATCCCAGCCACCCGGATGCCAGGGTGCGCAACGGAAGATGCGCAAGAGAGTCAGCCACAGGCCACGAATAGCTCCGAAACGGCGCACAGCCTCAAGACCATATGCGGAGCACGTCGGTTCAAAACGACATGTGCTCGTGGGCTTCAGATTAGAGATACGACGGCGGTAGAAGAGAATCGCCCTCTCAGCCACACGTGCGCCGGGGGCCTGGGCGAGGGGGCCGTCGTCAAGCGAATTAGCGCCGACGTTCGTATGTGGCGAGTGCCGATTGCACATCGTGGGACAGCTCCTGGCTGGTGGCTGTGGCAGATGCAGGCAGCGCGCGAACGACAATGTCCATGGTGGACGGAAGATTCTGCGCGGCCGCGGCCATAACATGGCGGAGCTTGCGGGATACAGCGTGACGAGTCACGGCGTTACCCACAGCTTTAGATACGACAAGACCGACACGCGGACCACCAAACCTGGCAATCTGCGTATCGGTCTTATCTTCACCGCCAGAAGCGGCGGTGTCACGAATATGCAAGACCAAGGTCTTGCGTCCGATTCGGCGTCCACGTCGTACGGTGACCGTGAAGTCACGCGAAGAACGCAGCTTATTGCTCTGAGGGAGCACCGAAATCGGCGTCCTCTTACTTAAGCGGACAGGCGGGCACGGCCCTTGCTGCGGCGTGCTGCCACAACGGCGCGACCGGAACGGGTACGCATACGGGTACGGAAGCCGTGCACGCGTGCACGACGGCGGTTATTCGGCTGGAACGTCCGCTTCGACACGGTTGACACTCCTTGAAACTCAAACGACCACGAGTCCACGCTGAACACACCGCAGTAAACTCCTCGCTTCGAGTGCGAGGCAGCGATGCGTCTGACGCATTCCCGTGATGCACGGAAAAATTACTTACCGACAGATTGAAAGCTACATGCGTTCTGTCGGGTCCAAGCACAAACTCGGACTCATATCTCAATGGATATGAAACACCCAGATAGGGTACGTCGAATCGAGCGAGAAATTCAAATCAACACGCCGGATTTACCTGGAGAATCATTTTCCAAGTTTTCCGACGGTACCGATGTTGACCTGTGGAAATACTGACCTATGCACTGCAATCCACAGGGCGTTTATCCCATCAGCTGTGGATAACTTCCACACCATGAATCACAGCGAGCAGGGGAAATCACGTGTTTACCTAGGTAAACGCAGACTAGGGGGCTATTTTTCATTGTGGGCAAACTGTGGATAAACTGTTAGTCAATTAGCGACAAGGTTTATCCACAGGTGTGGACAAACATGTGGAAGTCCTGCTCGGGGCGTATAGCACCTTGTGTAGAAACACCCCACAGGGCGAATTACAAGAAATAGCCCCCAAATGGGCAGATATGGCACTCTCGCCATGCCAAAAACACTCCACAAAAACAGGTCGCCTCGATAAATTTGATGAACGTAAACATGTAAAAGGACATTCACACAGTGAGCGAACAACCAGAATTGCCAGGTGGACTCTGGGAGCAGGTCGTTTCTATCCTGACTTCACCAGAAGGTGCGCCGGAGTTGGGCATTGCACCACTACGCCCGCCACACAAGGCACTGCTGCGGTCAGTGACGCACACTGGTGACTTTCCAGGTTTTTTCCTGCTCAGCACTCAATCGCCAGTGGTGCAGGCGCTGGTAAAAGAAGAGCTCAAGGGCATTATCGAGGCCGTCTTAGCTTCGCTGACCGGTGAGGAGTTGGAAACGGTCATTACCGTTGCCGATCCTGCTGACGACGCTGAAGATAGCCAGGCAGCAGAGACCACTCAATCACCTGCACAGCACTCGGGACAGATGCCATCTGCAGCTTCGCGTCCGCAGCAGGCTCAGCGTCAACAGCCAAACCAGCAGCACCAGCAGCAATCTGGCCGCAACTACCCGTTCCCCAGTGCAGATGCGAATGACTTCAATCGCCACGAGCAGCACCAGGGATCGACGCAGACGCCACAGGTGCCGCAGACACACCAGCAGAATGTCCATAATCAGCAGAGTGCCCAGTCACAGCACCGATCGATGGACGCAGTGGATTCAATGGCGCAGGGGCTTTCGCACTCATCTGCCGAGAATCCGATGACTATTGCTGATCAGCGCCAGGTCACAAGTCCTTTCCGCTCCGAGAGCCACGGCACTCCAACCGAGATGAGCATGCCTTTCGAGGAGCCCACCCTCAACCCGAACTACACCTTCGAAACCTTCGTCATTGGTCCGCAGAATAAGTTCGCCGCCGCAGCCGCCGTCGCTGTTGCGGAGTCTCCGGGGCGCACCTACAACCCGCTGTTTATCTCCGGCGGTTCGGGTCTTGGCAAGACGCACCTGCTCCACGGCATTGGTCACTACGCCAAGCATTTGTACCCTAACCTGCGGGTTCGTTACGTTTCCTCGGAAGAGTTCACCAACGACTTCATTAATTCCGTGCGTGACGACGCCCAGGAATCCTTCAAGCGTCGCTACCGCGATTTGGACATGCTCATCATCGATGACATCCAGTTCTTGGAGGGCAAGGAAGGTACACAGGAAGAGTTCTTCCATACGTTCAATGCCCTGCACCAGTCCAATCACCAAATTGTGCTGTCGTCGGACCGCCCACCACGCGAGCTTAAGACCCTGGAGGATCGCCTTCGTACCCGCTTCCAGTGGGGGCTCAATCCGGATCTGCAATACCCGGACTTGGAGACGCGAATCGCAATTCTGTCGAAGAAGGCACAGCTGTCTGATTTGGTCGTTCCGCATGATGTACTCCAGTACATCGCGGAGAACACCTCGTCTTCTATTCGTGAGCTCGAGGGGCGTCTACTGCAGATTAGCGCTCACGCATCCATGATTCATGAGCCTGTGACCTTGAAGTTTGCGCAGGAGATCCTCGGTGCCGACGAAATCGAGGTGCAGATTACCCCGGAGATCATCATCTCCACCACGGCTGAGTACTTCGACCTAACGGTTGCGGATTTGGTGGGCCCGGGTAAGACTCGTCCGGTCGCTCATGCTCGCCAGATCGCGATGTACTTGACGAGGTCCTTCACTGAGCTTTCGTTGCCGTCGATTGGCCGGGAGTTCGGAAATCGTGACCATTCGACGGTTTTGCACGCTGAACGCAAGATTGTTAAGGAAATTCAGGAGAAGAAGCCCTCAAAGGACCAGGTCAACGACCTGACTACGCGCATTCGAGACCGAGCTCGCGGCACGGCTTAAAAACCTTGGGCTCTGCGTGCGGAATTCTTGTTATTAACTGCGGTTTTTCCGTGCACAGAGCTGTGGACAACTCGTAAATTTTGTGGATGAAAGATGAAGCCCGAACACTATCCACAGACACCCCAAGTTATCCACAGTTAGACGCACTGGTTATCCACAGCTCGAAACCGGTGAAGACCAGCGGGAATCATGTAATTTCACAATGTGCACACCCCCTATTACTACTCCCGACTTTAAAAATCTCTAGAAACTTCTAGATAAAAGGGGGCCTGCGCACAACCTCGGGCAAACAACCTCTGGCGCACAACTTCATAAATGCCAAGAACGAGTAAGAACTACGATTAAGCACTAGACGGACTACAAGAATCCCAGTGAGGTCTTTGGCAGTCTGCAGTAGAGTTGTACGATGGAATCTTTGTAACTCCAGTCATGTGCGCTGACATAGCGTGCTGACAACACAAAAGACGGCTAATAACAGACATCCAATACCGGTGGAGGAACGATGGAGCAGACCGATGTCCGTATTCGCGCGGCTAAGGACGATCTCGCGGGTGCGGTGAGCTGGGTTGCTCGTAACCTGCCTGCACGCCCGACTCAGCCGATTCTGCGTGGCATGATTTTTCTCGCGGATGACAATGGTCTGCAGCTCGCTGGCTATGACTACGAGGTCTCGACTCAGATTCGTATTAGCGCAGAGGTCGATGAGCCCGGTCGCTTCGCCGTCAATGGCAAGTTGGTTTCTGACATTGTCTCTAAGCTGCCGAATAAGCAGGTAGAGATGCACTTTGATGGCACGAAGGTCATCGTTCGCTGTGGTTCTTCCCGCTTCGAGTTGCCAAGCCTGACCTTGGAGGATTACCCGCAGCTACCAGAAGCTCCGGCTGCTACCGGCACTGTCGATGCCGCTCTGCTGGCTGAGGCTATTGGTCAGGTCGCTATCGCTGCCGGCAAGGATGAGTCGCTGCCGATGCTGACCGGTATCCGGATGGAAACCGAAGGTAACGAAGTCACTCTCGCTGCCACCGACCGTTTCCGCCTGGCGGTTCGCAGTTTCGAGTGGGAGCAGATCCCGGAGGGGGAGACTAAGCTGCTCATCCCGGCAAAGACCTTCGCGGAGACTGCCCGCACTCTCGATACCACTTCCAGTGAGCCAGTGACCTTGGCATTCGGCGACGGATCCGATGATCGTGAGGTCGGCTCCGAAGGTCTGCTGGCTATCCTCGCCGATCCTCGTCGCACTACCACGCGACTGCTGGACGCCGAGTTCCCGAAGTTCCGCCCGTTGCTGCCGAAGCAGCATTCCTCCATGGCTGTTGCCCGTGTTGACCAGCTGCAGGATGCCATCCGTCGTGTGTCTCTGATGGCCGATCACGGTGCGCAGATTCGCATGGACTTCTCCGACGGCCAGGTTGTCCTTTCCGCTCATGGCGACGAGGTTGGTCACGCAGAAGAGACTGTGGCCTGCAACTTCTATGGGGAACCACTTCTGATTGCCTTCAACCCGCAGTACCTGCTCGAGGGGCTCAGCGCTGTTCGCTCCCACCGCGTTCTGCTGGGCTTTACGCAGCCCTCGCGTCCCGCGATTCTCATTCCGGAGCCGGAAGCTATCCCGGAGCTCGGTGAGGACGGCTTCTACCCAACGCCGGAGACCGACTTCACTTACCTGCTGATGCCTGTACGCCTGCCGGGCTAGTCTGCGGCTATGCACATTCGGTATTTGTCCTTGCGGGACTTCCGCTCCTGGCCGGAGTTGGAAGTCGAGTTCACGCCTGGAATTACCGTATTTACCGGGCAAAATGGCTACGGCAAGACCAATATCGTCGAGGCCGTTGGGTATCTCTCCACGCTCGGCTCGCATCGAGTGTCTACGGATGCTCCGCTGGTTCGTTCGGGGACCCCGTCGGCACGCATTTCGGCGACGGCGGTCAATGATGGCCGCGAGCTGACGGCGCATCTGCTCATCAATCCGCATCGCGCGAATCAGGCGCAGATTAATCGCACGCGGCTGAAGTCTCCGCGGGAGCTGCTGGGGATCGTTAAGTCGGTCTTTTTCTCGCCCGAGGATCTCACGCTGGTCAAGGGCGAGCCCGCTTCCCGTCGCCGATACATCGATGATTTGCTCGCTTTACGACGGACACTGTCCGCCGGTATCCGCATTCAATATGACAAGATTTTGCGTCAGAAGAATGCGCTGCTGAAGTCGGCGGGCTCGACGCTGCGCCGTGGCTATTCTTCCTCGGAGGGGCAGGCCGCACTGAGCACGCTGGATACCTGGGATGCGCAATTGGCGCAGGTGGGAGCGGCGTTAATGGCTGCGCGCATGGATTTGATCGCCGAGCTTTCCGAGCATGTCAGCGAGGCCTATGCCACGCTTGCCCCGCACTCGCGCCCAGCCACGATTGCCTATGCGCCGAAGGTCGACAGTCTGGATGGCGGGCCATTGCCCAGCGAACCGGAGCTGCTCGAGGCACTGCTGCTGACGAAGATGGCGGAGCGCCGCACCGCGGAGATTGAGCGCGGTTCCTGTCTCGTTGGTCCGCATCGCGATGATCTCAACCTCATTCTCGGCAATGACCCCGCCAAGGGCTTCGCTAGCCACGGCGAGACCTGGTCTTTTGCACTCGCGCTGCGTCTCGGCGCGTACTTTTTGCTCCGTGCCGATGGGCCCGACCCGATCTTGGTGCTTGACGACGTGTTTGCGGAGCTCGACCGGCATCGTCGGGAAGCTCTCATGGAAATCGCGCAGCAGGCTGAGCAGGTGTTGATCACCTCGGCGGTGGGAGAGGAGTTGCCTCAGGCACTGGTCGAGGATTCTTCGGTGACCCATCACACGGTAACGGTGGCGCAGACTGAGCAGGGGCGAATCTCACTGCTGGATGAAAACCCAGTCGCGGAAGAGTGACGGGTATGGTCGAGAACATGGAGCCGGATAACTCACCGGAAGAGGAAAACGACCTGATCAGTGACGCTTTCTTCCGCATGCGCGATGCCGCTAAGGAGGGCGGTCACAAGTTACCGAATCTCCAGCGGCCACCGAAGAAGAAGGGCTCGTGGTCTGGCCTCGATAGCCGTGTGCCTGTGAAGGCCGCGGAGGGGATCGTTGCGGACGTCGATAAGCAGCGGGCAGCGCAAGCAGTGGTGCGAGATCGTGCCGGTACGGTAATTTCGCCGAGCCTGTTGAAGGAGGCGGGGATTCGGCTGTACCGGAAATATGACCGTCGACCTGCGCCGATTGGTGCGGTGCTGAATAAGGCAGTAGTTGATCGCGGTTGGCAGATCCATATTGCCCACGGTGTGATCATGACGGAGTGGGATTCGATGGTCGGCAAAGTTGTCGCGGAACACTCCGAGGTCAAGGAGTTCAAGGACGGCACTTTGGTGGTCGAGTGCCAATCGACAGCATGGGCAACACAGCTGCGGCTAGCACAGCGACAGGTTTTGAAGTCCATCGCGGAACGCGTCGGGGATGGGGTGGTTGAAGAAATTAAGGTGCTGGGGCCGAAAGCGCCGAATTGGCGCAAGGGCAAATTGCACATCGAGGGCCGAGGACCGCGTGATACTTACGGGTAAAGGTCGGTAAACGGTCTACGAATAGGCATCGGTATGCGTAAAACTGCGAAATTTGGTCCTTTGAGCGCATCGGCTATATCCACAGTAGGGGACTACGTTGGGGTAAGATGGGCAGGAGAATACCGGCAGGCGGTTCTTGAGACGTTATCGGCATCCAAACTAGCCAGACCTATCTAGTAGTCCTATGTAGTTCTGGCTGGCGCCGATAGCGCTTGACCGCCGGCCTATTTTTCGCGCGCTGACGAATGTTGCGCGGGGAGAGAACCAAGAATAGGAGACGCGCCGAATCGTGGCTGCTACCGAACATCAATATGACGCCTCATCGATTACCATCCTCGAGGGCCTCGAGGCCGTGCGTAAGCGGCCGGGTATGTACATTGGCTCGACTGGTGAGCGTGGCTTGCACCACCTGGTGTGGGAGGTTGTAGACAACTCCGTCGACGAGGCGATGGCGGGTTATGCCACCGATGTTGAGGTCACTCTGCTGGAAGACGGCGGCGTTCAGGTCCGCGATAACGGCCGTGGTATTCCTGTCGAAATGCACCCGTCGGGCATGCCGACGGTGCAGGTGGTTATGACTCAGTTGCACGCCGGCGGCAAGTTTGACTCCGAGTCCTACGCTGTTTCCGGTGGTCTGCACGGTGTGGGTATTTCGGTGGTTAACGCGCTGTCGACGCGTATGGAAACCGAGGTCATCCGCGATGGCTACACCTGGTACCAGAACTTCGACCAGGCAGTTCCGGAAGAAATTGTCCGCGGTAAAAAGACTCGTGGTTCGGGTACCACGCAGCGTTTCTGGCCGGACCCGGAGATTTTTGAGACCACCGATTTCAAGTTCGACACCATTTCTCGCCGCCTGCGCGAGATGGCGTTTTTGAACAAGGGTCTGACCATCACGTTGGTGGACAAGCGTGTCTCCGAGGAGGAGCTCGAGGCTGAGGCTCTGGCGGAGCAGGCGGAGACCGAATCCGCTGAGATCGCCAAGGATGCGGCTGAAGAGCAGAAGGAGCAGGCAAAGAAGACCACCAAGCCGAAGGAGCGCCGCAAGGTCTTCCACTACCCGAATGGTCTGCGGGATTATGTCGAGACTTTGAACAAGTCGAAGAACATCATCCACCCGACCATCATTTCCTTCGATGCTGCAGGTGATGGCCACGAGGTCGAGATTGCCATGCAGTGGAACTCGGGTTACTCCGAGTCGGTGCACACCTTCGCCAACACCATTAACACCATTGAGGGTGGCACGCACGAAGAGGGCTTCCGTTCTGCGTTGACATCGCTGATGAACCGCTATGCGCGTGAGCACCGACTGTTGAAGGAGAAGGAAAACAACCTCTCTGGTGAGGACTGTCGTGAAGGCCTCGCTGCCGTGATTTCGGTGAAGGTCGCCGATCCACAGTTCGAGGGCCAGACAAAGACGAAGCTGGGTAACACCGAGGTGCGTTCTTTCGTCCAGCGCATGACCAATGAGCACATCGGTCACTGGCTGGAGGCCAATCCGGCTGAGGCTAAGGCCATTGTTAACAAGGCCATTGCTTCGGCGCATGCCCGTCAGGCGGCTCGTAAGGCCCGCGACCTGGTGCGTCGTAAGTCCGCGACCGATCTTGGCGGTCTTCCGGGTAAGTTGGCGGACTGCCGTTCGAAGGACCCGAAGCAGTCCGAGCTGTTCATCGTGGAGGGTGACTCCGCAGGTGGTTCTGCAAAGGCAGGCCGAAACTCGCTGTTCCAGGCCATTTTGCCGCTGCGCGGTAAGATTTTGAACGTCGAGAAGGCGCGCCTGGATAAGACGCTGAAGAATAACGAGGTCCAGGCCATTATTACGGCGCTGGGCACCGGTATTCACGACGAGTTCGATATCGAAAAGCTGCGCTACCACAAGATTGTGCTGATGGCCGATGCCGACGTCGATGGTCAGCACATTGCCACGCTGCTACTGACGCTGCTGTTTCGCCTGATGCGTCCGCTGATTGATGAAGGGCACGTCTACCTCGCTCAGCCACCGCTGTACAAGCTCAAGTGGGCCAAGGGCGAGCCGGGCTACGCCTACTCAGATGCTGAGCGCGATCAGCTGCTGGAAGAGGGGCTGGCCGCCAACCGCAAGATCAACAAGGACGATGGTGTCCAGCGCTACAAGGGTCTCGGTGAGATGAACGCCGCCGAGCTGTGGGATACCACCATGGATCCGGATCACCGCGTGCTGCGTAAGGTCGCCCTCGAGGATGCACAGAAGGCCGATGAACTGTTCACCATTCTGATGGGCGATGACGTCGCTTCACGACGTTCGTTCATTACCCGTAATGCGAAGGACGTTCGCTTCCTCGACGTTTAAGCCGGTACCTGGTTTTAGTTTTCGCCTTGTCGGTTCCCCTGACAAAACCTCAGTTCAGCCATTAATGTTTATGAAATGGAAGATACTCGGGGAAGCATGGTCAACGGGGAACCGCCAGTCGAGCCACGTATTGTGCAGGAGACTTTGCCAGATGGCTCCGTGACCCCGATGGCGCTTCGGTTTCCCGAAGGTTCGCCTCGGGGCATTGTCGTTATTTGGCCGGGCTTTGGCATGGGTGCTCGCTACTACCGGCCGATTGCCCAAGAGTTACAGCGCCGAGGTTTTTGCGTCCTGACCTCGGAGTTGCGCGGCCAGGGTAACCAGACTGCGGTGGCCACCCGCCGTCACAATTGGGGCTACCAGGATCTCGCGTCGGTGGATTACCCGTTGGCCGTGGCGCGGGCTCGCAAGGAGTTTGACCACCTCGCGGCAGGGGAGAAGCTACCCATCTACTTGCTGTGTCATTCCATGGGCGGTCAGATTGCCTCGCTGTATCTGGCCCGACCGGAAGCGGACGTGGCCGGCGTAGTGATGGTTGGCTCCGGTACTCCGCACTACAAGTGTTTTACCGGCAAGGAGTACAAGCGACTCCGTTACGGTGCACCGTTTATGCAGGTGGTGTCCCAGATCCTCGGTTATTGGCCAGCGGGCAGGCTTGATGTGGCCGGCTATGGCCGGCAGGCTCGTAACCATGTGGTGGAGTGGGCGCGGTTCTCTCGTACGGGTCTTCTGCGACCGCGCGGTGCGGACATCGACTATGCCGCTGAGATGCCTAAGGTGACCACCCCGGCGCTGCTGCTGAACTGTGGCGGTGACCGTGACTGCCCGGCGGAGTCGGCGCAGGCATTGGCGCGGATGTTGCCGAATTCGGCGAAGTACGAGTTCATTGAGCAGCGCCTGGGACATAACCGATGGGCGCGTGAGCCGCAGGCTGTGGTTGACCGCTTCGAGCGGTTCATTGAGGAAATTTAAACCGCAATTTTCCAACCTGTAATCTGCGCTTCTTAACGTAGATACTTATGGCAACATCACCTAAAAAAATATCTGAATTTTCCCGTCGGCACTTCCTGCAGACCGCCGCAGGAGTCGGTGCCGTCACCGCTGCGAGCACGCTGCTGCCACCATCACTGCGCCACGCGCTCGCGCAGCCCCGACCGGCTGGCTCTCTTGATCAAATTGAGCACGTAGTCGTGTTGATGCAGGAAAACCGCTCTTTTGATCACTACTTCGGCACTCTCCGAGGTGTGCGGGGGTACAACGACAATTCCGCTTTGCCGGGTGTTTTTAACCAGAGTGGGATTAGCCCGTACCTAATTCGAAACGCTGCGAATCGCGGTGATCTTTCGGTGGAGTACATTGCAAGTCTTCCGCACGGTTGGGAGGACGGGCAGATTGCACTAAACGGTGGACGCTGCAACGGCTGGATTGAGGCTAAGGGCAAAGGCACGATGGCCTGCTATGACCGTCAGGACATCGCGTTCCAATTCGCACTCGCAGAGACATTCACTATCTGTGATGGCTACTTTTCTTCAATGCCTACGTCGACAAGCCCGAACCGCAACTACCTGTTTTCGGGTGATACCCGAAAGGAACCGTGGGGGACTGGAGCGGTTGGCAATGCGGCGTACGAGCCGACGCACCCGGGGTACAGGTGGCGCACGTATGCCGAGGATCTCTCGGCGGCTGGGGTGCCATGGCGCGTCTACCAGGAGTGGGATAACTACACGGACAACAACCTGGATTTCTTCGCCGCGTTTCGAAATATTGGCCGCAAGGTCATTCGTGAGGCCGGGCTGCCTGGTCTCGACATGACGGGCTTCCACGAGGAGCTGCTGGAACTGGGCGATGGGATGCCGCCAACTGCAGAGCAGCAGGAGATGGTCGACCGCCTGAATGCCGCTGTGGAGAAGCTGCCTGAGGCGGAACGGAATCTCTACGATCGTGCACTTTACCGTCGCCAGCCGGGCACGCTCGCTGATGCTTTCCGACGGGACGTTGAATCCGGACAGCTGCCAAAGGTGTCCTGGATTGTGCCGTCGGCCGCGGAAAGCGAGCACCCGGGAGCGTCCTCGCCGATTCAGTCGGCGAATATCACTTACCGCCTGTTGGATGCGTTGGCCTCCAACCCGGAGGTGTGGGCCAAGACCGTCTTCCTGATTAACTTTGACGAGTTTGATGGTTACTTCGACCATGTGGTGCCGCCGCTGCCGCCGAAGAATGAGCCGGGGGAGTGGTACCTGGGCAAGCCGAAGGGGCTCGGGTTCCGCGTCCCGATGACTGTCATTTCACCGTGGTCGGTGGGTGGTTTGGTGTCCTCAGAGGTCTTCGATCACACTTCGGTGATCCGTTTCCTGGAGCAAGTCACCGGCGTGAGCTGCGGAAATATCACTGATTGGCGTCGTCGGGTATGTGGTGATTTGGTATCCACACTGGACTTCTCGGCGTCTACGGGAATGCAGCTTCCAGAGCAGCCGGGACCAGCGCCGGAGTTTGTGAAGCGCTGGGAGGCGGAGCCGGCCGGTGACTATCCTGTGCAGGAGTCCGAGCAGGCGACCGCGCTGCCGACACCGTACCGGCTGCACGCCTACCTCAAAGACGGCAATCTTGTACTGGTCAATGACGGTTCCCGTGAGGCTGTTTTCGCTGTTTACAGTGGTAACAAGGTAGAGCACCACACCGTGCTCGGCACATTAGAGCTGCGAATTGGACTTCTAGACCGCGAACTTACCGTGTGCGGCCCGGACCGCTTCCTGCGTGTGTTCAGCAAGACGGCGAAGGAGTTGCCGGAGGTCACTTTGGAGCACGTGTCGGGACGTGTTCTCGTCGGCGGGCAGGACCGAACGGCTGATTATGTCCGTGATGGCTGGTACGAGGTCGAGCTGACTGAAGGTGAGGCCACGGCGTATTACACGGGCCGGCTGGAGTCCGGCAATCGCATTCCGACCAGCCCGTTTACCCGAAAGAGTGACTAGGCCCTGTCCTTGGCTAAGTGCCGCCTTTGACCAGATCCCACGTCTCTGCGAATGACAGCTCTTCGCCGTTGGTGGTGAGGAGTATGTGTGCAAGTAGTGCGCCCAGTGCGGTGTTGCCAAAACTTAGTGGTTTCACGTGAAACGTTGCGTAAGCGACCGCCTGCGCTGCCGCAGAAATCGCGGGAAAGCTACGGTGACCAGCAATGACACCTGAGCTGGCGGCAGCAATGGCGCTGATTGCCCATGGTCGCACAAGTGTAGCGTCAGCCAATTCCGGCACTTTGGCCACCAGTTCGTCGGTAGCCGCCAGGATTGCGGCCTCGCTGAGAGGCTGAACTTGGGGCGCACTCATTCCTCTGCTCCCCGGGGGCTCGGGGAGCTCAACTTTCGCAGCAGCGCCATGTCGGTATCAGTCACACTTGCCGTAATTTCCCGAGCCTGACCTTGCTGAAGGGCTCTCGCTGCGGCGGATTCGATGGCGCGAATGACGGCCTCGTGTTTAGACACGCCCTCCATGTGCGCCAGCAGAGCCAAGGCGGTGTCCTGTTCTTTCGTGAGCCTCAAGGTCATCGCCATCGCATTTGCTCCCTGCTATCTAACTGCGCTTCTTAACTGCGCTAGTTTGTTTCTCGCTATCAGGCCTAAAACCCCAGATTTGATACCACAATGGTATCGAAAAGTTGCACACGGCGTCGAAAAGCGGGCTCTAAAGCCCTGTAGAATGGATGCGAACCTCTTTTAAGTAAAGGAAGCAGTCATTGAGCGACGATAACAACAACGACGGCTCATCTTTCGGAAGTGGAGTATTGGGCCACCAGGTTCGCCCGATCGACATCAATGAAGAGATGCAGTCGAGCTATATCGACTACGCCATGAGCGTGATCGTTGGCCGTGCGCTGCCGGAGATCCGTGATGGTCTCAAGCCGGTGCACCGCCGCATTCTCTACGCCATGTTCGACAACGGCTACCGCCCGGAGCGCGGCTATGTGAAGTCCGCAAAGCCGGTTTCGGACACGATGGGTAACTACCACCCGCACGGCGACAGAGCTATTTACGACACCATGGTGCGCATGGCGCAGCCGTGGTCCATGCGCTATCCGCTTGTCGACGGTCAGGGTAACTTCGGCTCCCGCGGTGACGACGGCCCCGCAGCTATGCGTTACACCGAGGCCCGTCTGACGCCGTTGGCCATGGAAATGGTGCGCGATATTCGCGAAAACACCGTCGATTTCCAGCCGAACTACGACGGTCGTACGACAGAGCCGGTTATTCTGCCGTCGCGTGTCCCGCAGCTGTTGATGAACGGCTCCGGCGGTATTGCCGTCGGTATGGCCACCAACATCCCACCGCACAACCTCCGTGAGGTCGCGGATGCCATCAACTGGTGCCTGGACAACCCGGAAGCGGATGAAAAGACCACGCTGGATGCGGTCATGGAGCGCATCAAGGGCCCGGATTTCCCAACTGCCGCCCAAATTGTCGGCGATAAGGGCATCAAGGAGGCCTACACCACCGGCCGTGGTTCGATTCGCATGCGCGGTGTGACCTCGATTGAGCAGGAGGGCACCCGTCAGTCGATTGTCATCACTGAGCTGCCGTACCAGGTCAACCCGGACCGCATGATTGCCAACATCGCGGATCAGGTCAAGGACGGGCGTCTGCAGGGCATTGCCTCGATTGATGACGAATCTGACCTGAAGTGGGGCATGCGTATCGTCGTCAAGCTCAAGCGCGACGCCGTACCGCGTGTGGTGCTGAACAACCTGTACAAGCACTCCCAGCTGCAGACCAGCTTCGGTGCGAACATGCTCGCCATCGTCGACGGTGTGCCGCGTACGCTGCGCATTGACCAGATGGTGACGCTGTATGTCGCCCACCAGATTGAGGTCATTGTTCGACGGACCCAGTTCCGCCTGGACGAGAAGGAAAAGCGCGCCCATATCCTGCGCGGCCTGGTCAAGGCTCTGGATATGTTGGACGAGGTCATCGCCCTGATTCGCCGGTCCGCCACGGTTGATACCGCGCGCACGGGCCTGATGGGTCTGCTCGAAATCGACGAGATTCAGGCTGACGCCATTTTGGCGATGCAGCTGCGTCGCCTGGCTGCTCTGGAGCGCCAGAAGATCATTGACGAGTTGGCTGAGATCGAGCTCGAGATTGCCGACCTGAAGGACATCCTGGCCAACCCGGAGCGCCAGCGCGCCATTGTCAAGGAAGAGCTGACCGAGGTAGTGGAGAAGTACGGCGATGACCGTCGTACCCAGATCGTGGCCGCCGAGGGCGACGTCACCGAAGAGGACCTCATCGCCCGCGAAAACGTGGTTGTGACCATTACCTCCACGGGCTACGCCAAGCGCACCAAGGTCGATGCCTACAAGGCCCAGCGCCGTGGTGGCAAGGGCGTTCGCGGCGCGGATCTGAAGCAGGACGACATTGTCCGCCACTTCTTCGTCTGCTCCACGCACGACTGGATTCTGTTCTTCACCAACAAGGGGCGCGTCTACCGCCTCAAGGCCTACGAACTGCCGGAGGCCACTCGCGCTGCCCGCGGCCAGCATGTCGCCAATCTGCTGGAGTTCCAGCCGGAGGAGCGTATCGCCGAGGTGCTGCAGATTCAGAGCTACCAGGACAGCCCGTACCTGGTGCTGGCCACCAGCGAGGGCAAGGTCAAGAAGTCTCGCCTGGAGGACTACGAGTCCGCTCGTTCCGCTGGCCTAATTGCCATCAACCTGCGCGAAGGCGACTCCCTCATCGGTGCTCGTCTGTGCTCTTCGGACGATGACCTGCTGCTCGTCTCCGAGCGCGGCCAGGCCATTCGCTTCACTGCCTCCGACGACGCACTGCGCCCGATGGGGCGCGCCACTGCTGGTGTTCAGGGTATGCGCTTCAAGGGCGACGACAAGCTGCTCAGCATGGTCGTGGTCGAGGAAGATCACAATCTGCTGGTCGCCACGACTGGCGGCTTCGGCAAGAAGACCAAGCTCAGCGAGTACACCCCGCAGAACCGCGGTGGTATGGGCGTGCTGACGCTCAAGTACGACCCGAAGCGTGGACCGTTGATGGGCGCCCTGGTGGTCGACAACGACGACGAAATCTTCGCTGTCACCTCCGCCGGCGATATCATCCGCACCAACGTCAACGAGATTCGCGCCACCTCGCGTGCCACCAAGGGCGTGCGCCTGGTCAACCTCGCTGACGGCGTGGAACTGCTGGCTATTGACCGCAACGTCGAGGATGAGGGCGAGGAGACCGCTTCCAAGGTCTCAGAGGCCGGAACGCTGGACGTAGTCCCGAAGCGCACCGGCGCCACCAAGAGCACCGGTGCTGCCGAGTCCGGTGACTCGGAGGCGGAGAAGGAGTAAGCGCATGGCCGAAACTAACTTGGTAGTCGACAAGGTGAGCCCCTGGTCCGCCATGCGCATTACGGCGGCCACTGGTTTTATTGGCTTCCTCGTCTGGCTTGCCGCGGTTGGCCTGCTCTACCTCTTGCTCTCCGGGATGGGATTGCTCGCTCCGATCAGTGAAATGGTCGGCGGGGAGGATTCCATCAGCGCGGGTCTCGTCCTTGGTCTGGCGGCCGCTGTGGGAGCGCTGTGGTGGGTGCTGTCGATTGGGCTCATGGCCCTCGGCGCGGTTATCTACAACGCGTGCGGCGGTCTCGTCGGAGGTCTCAAGATTTCGCTTGCCGACGACAGCTAGGCTGCCTAGTCTCCCGCTGGCCCCGGTGTCACCCCCGTTCGGTGGCTCCGGGGCCGCGTTGGTTGAGAGGTATTTTCAGTGACCTGGTTATGAAGTAGCCATAATGACTACTTAATGACTGCTTTTTAACTCAATATTTAGGCCTCTGAACAGGCGATTTGTGAAGTGTGATGGTTACGGGTTAAGTTATATCTCGTTCCACGGGGCCTATAGCTCAGGCGGTTAGAGCACTTCGCTGATAACGAAGGGGTCGGAGGTTCAAGTCCTCCTAGGCCCACTGCCGAACAAGGTATAATTGCTCGGTGTACGGGGCTTTAGCTCAATTGGTAGAGCACCTGCTTTGCAAGCAGGAGGTCAGGGGTTCGATTCCCCTAAGCTCCACAAGGAACAAAATCCCCCGGTCGTAAGACCGGGGGATTTTTTGCGTTCTGGGAATGCCGCGGATTCGGGTTAAGTAGCAAAAAGTGTGTCCGCT
>NZ_KV809128.1:0-16013 GCF_001812455.1 Corynebacterium sp. HMSC076C10 | reverse complement strand
CGCCGAGCCAGACACACATTTTGACCCTTAACCCAGAAATTCTGTCGTGACATAAAAAAACCGCCGATTTGAGGATCTATCAGGAATACCTAACAGACTAGCCTTGGCGGTTCTAGTTAATTAGTATTGTAACGTCACGTCCCCCCGAATGCACACTGTCCCACCCCCGAATCACCCCGGTTGAGTGCGACGTTCACTCACCGCTATCTAAACACACGCAACACATTGGATACAGCGGCGGAAAACTGGCTCGCAATTGCCGTAACAGATGCAGGCCAAAGGATTCAGTATCATTTTGGCTAGCTAATGGGTCTGATATACTTACCTGCGGTTTCGACCAAAGTTTCGGTTATACGAGCTTTGGTGCGACTTCTGCGTCGACGTGCGGGTTTTTTGCCACCGCACGCGATGGCTCGCCTGCACGTCAAACTGGCGTTGGAGAGTTTGTCGACACGGGAGGTTCATCATGGATAATCGTGAACAACCCGGCAGAGAAAGAAAAAACTCTGCAGTCAGGTACGGGTGGGAATTCGTATCACTGACTAGCAGAGTTCTGTATGTCTTTGCCGTTTTGGTTGAGCACCACACCTGGATTGCTGAGGTGCTTCACCAGCTTGGCAGTTAATGCCAATCGTTAGTCCTAGTGGTTGCCGCCGCTAGGGCTAACTTTTTGACTAGGGAGCGCATGACACGTCCCTTTGTCAACGAGGCCATGCTAACACAATCAATGCCAAATTGAGATATTTTTTAACAGCCGGGGGCAAATCTAGAAACTCTTCACGTTTCAAACGAGGTTACTTCAATCCTCCTTCTCTTATCTCATTAACCTCATTGAGCCGACTGGCCTAATCTCTACCACCCGACCGAACGAGCAATGCCCACCACGGTCACAGCCCCCTTCGGGCAACGTCCCCATATCGATCAATCCCTATCTTGCCCCATTCATGGTTTCGATCACTTCATTAAGTACCTAAAGCGATTAGAACTCTGGCTGGCCCCGTATACAAGTCAAACCGGCGATAGGCGGTCGTCTAACGCCGGACTTAACTGTTATCGACGAATCGCAACAACCTGCATGACCAAACAGGCGTTTACCCCCGGCGATAAACCTGGCCACATAGGCACCTTAACCGCCTAAAGTGGAACGTATGCCAGCCTCGCAATACATGCCGGATTATCTCGACCGCGCCACTTCCATCGCCCGCCTCCGTGACTTTGCCCTCCATTGGTCAGCTCAAGTAGCCCCATGGAGAAGAACTAACGAAACAGGCACCGAAAACTTGACCGAGCAGTTGATCGGGCCTTCGAATCGATGAAAGTCCTGTCCAACGACCAAGCACACCGGGAATTGCTCTTCGCAAACTACCAAGCACTCCTCACTGAGAAAACCGATGCAAAGGCGAATTAAATATGAAAATCGGTTACGCCAGAGTCTCAACTGAGAAGCAAGATCTAGAAGCGCAACGCTTAATCCTCACAAATGCAGGCGTTGCGGACTGCCGAATCTACTTTGATCATGGGGTCTCTGGACGAGACCAACAACGACCAGGCCTAAAACAGGCCATGGCCGCATGCCGCTCCGGTGACACCTTAGTAGTAACAAAGCTCGATCGATTAGCACGCAGTGTCCATGATGCATCTGAAATATCGGAGCACCTGCAAGCACAGGGCGTGGCGCTACAAATAGGTTCGGAAGTTTACGACCCTACGGTACCGACTGGAAAATTGCTCTTCAATGTGCTGGCGATGGTTGCAGAATTTGAAGCTGACCTTATCTCTGCGAGGACGAGAGAAGGAATGGCAATTGCAAAGAAAAAAGGCAAGCTAAGAGGAAAACAGCCAAAGCTAACTTCTCGACAGCAACAACATGTTCACCAGATGTACGCATCTGGTGAATACACTCAAGCTGATATTGCTGAGTTAATGAATGTCTCTGATCGAACCATTCGCAGGGTCCTCAAAACCGATCATTCCTGACAGAGGCTAATTTTCTGCCAGCTCGCATCCATTAACCCAGCAGCTTTTCGACCTCTGCTTTGCACTTTCTAAATGCGCCGTTGTAGCTTGATGCACCCTCTTCGCCAGCATCAAACCGATTAATTCCGTAAATCACCGATGTAATGTCGCGCACTTCGCCATGACCTGTGCGCAATAGTAACTTGAATATCGATGACTCTGGCTGCCGCCAGTTTCCATCGTTGACTAGTGCTATTTGACTTCCAGATTCGACATCAATCCACCCCGCTTCAACCGGGTAGTCTGGATTGTTTGTAGAAATATCTCCAGCACCGTAAGTGGCCTGTGCGTAGCCATTATCGTCAACATTCGTTTGTACTTTTCGGTTCCACCCTTGCCAAAAAGTCTCGTCAACCGAAGTCTCAATCCATAACGCCATTTCTTCTTTCCTTTATTAGGAATCGAGTTGGTGAATCGCTTATAACTTTACCTGCCAAATAGTTTCCACGCACTACCGTCACGAGACTATTCACAATCTATTCATGCGTCGTTCCCTATCGGAAATAGCGATGGTTGTTCTAACGGGTTAACAGGCCTACGCGCTGCAAGCGCGTAGGCCTGTTCATTCCACCCCTCTGCCAACGCCGCACGAACATCACGCGACCGCTGCACCCGAGACCTAGTTTGAGTATCTAGCCCTGGTCGCTGGCCACGTGCTCGACCGGTCAACGAAGCATACAGGGCATTTGCCTCCCGAGTCGACGCAATCACATGATGTGAACCGACCCGTACACATAGCGGTTCATTACAACGATGGTCAGCTACAACATCAGAATTCGATATATCAGTGCCGGAAAGCATCAGCGCGAAACGATGCGCTGACACCGAATACTGCCGACCATCAACACGAAAATTAATCCGACCATAGCCATCAGGCGAAGAAATTGCTCCCGTGAAAATCCAACATCCATCAGGAGACGGACTTTTCACCACCTTTCCCCAAAACGACTCAACGACGCGATTAGGAATTGTTGCTGGCAGCCGAGTCATTGGCATCCGGCTCCTCGCCTACAACCCCATCAGAGTTGGACTCCTCTACCTCAGTATCGTCGTCTGCCTCATCATCGCTGTCCGGTTCCTGCTCAGTTTCCGCTTTGCGGGCGTGCGGTGAACCGACGAGATCAAGCGCTTCATTAATCCGGCGCATGGGAACAGTGAAGTCCCTCGCCAGCTTTCCCTTTTTCTCTCCCTCATCCAGCAACTTATCGAGCGCCAGCCCAAACGACTCAAGCGCATCGTCCAACGCTTCTAACGCGATGAATGCGTCCGTACGCGCTGACTGCATACGGGCAAGACGGTCAGCTTCTTCCTTTTGAAGCTCGCGCGCACGACGGCGGGCTTGTGCTCTTCTGTCTTTAGTCACCATGCCCAAAGAAAAACACCGCGCAGAAACAAAGTTAAGACGCTACCCCCACAACAAGCGCTAACACTCGCTAATTTCCATCTGGACTGTGTACATCAACGGAGGCTGTGTCCAGTCCTATGCTGTTTCTGAACTGCTCAGATTCAGCATAAACTGGTAGAAGACAAGCGTCGAAAAACTTCGCTCCATCAAGTACCGCGCCCCGAAAATCAACCTCGCTAAGGAATGCGCCTTCAAAGTCTGCATCAATTAGGTTCGCATTTCTCATGTTAGACCACGCCAGCATTGCTCCCCGGAAGGAGCATCCCTGGCACTGGGAGCCTTCAAAATCAGCGTCGGATAAATCATAGTTTGAGAAATCTTTACCCCTCAGGTCTTTTCCTCGTAAATCTCGACGAGAGGATTCAGACATTTCTCTATACATCGAACACCTACTTCAGCTGAGGAGAATTAACTACCCAGTCAGGACAGCGTCCCTGTACCCATGGACAGTATGTTGTAACAACACCATATGGTCGCCCATCGGTGACCTTGTTGAATCCGACTACTGCCAGAACATCCCGAGTCTCCAGTTTCCGGCATTTCCTGGTCGGTCCCCATCCCTCACATCGAATATGATCCATCGGCAATCGGTACTCGACCCTATCTCCGCCGTTAAAGGTTTCAATCTTGGGAGCATACTGGGTAACGACTTGCGGTGCATTAGCACTAAGCCCGTGTTTTGACTGAATCTTTGATTGAGCACGCTCACGCATCACTACTCGTCGGCCATTCTTGTCGTCCCACTCTTCGACAATCCGATAGCCGTCTCCCCCGCCTGACATAAAGGCTGTTTTAGCACCACGTAGAAGTAATTCCGAACTTAACGAATCTTTTGAGACCGGCATTCCTTCAATGCTTCCAAAATCCGTTACCTCCGAAGATGCCTCAGCGATCGGAGCATGAACCATCAGTGCGCCGAATGCAGCCAAAGCAATCATGCCTAGTCTTTTCCTCATTTTGAGCACTTTCTCTCGTGTACTAATTCCAAAGACCTGCGCTTAAGCATATCCTCCAAGTCACTATCAGTACATGCCTTACCGTTCTTGTGGTGTTTTTCACATTGCTCCTAAAGAGCAACACACCTCTGGCAGATATACATCTGCAACTTCTTAGGGGCTGACCAGCGCGAACGCGCAAGGGTGAAAAATCGCTCTAGTTCGTCATCGTTCAGACCTCAAAAGTAGGTCTTAACTTCTGCAATTTTTCTTCCTAGCGTCACGCTCATGATGTCGATTCGAGTGGTCAACGCAGGAGATGGGTACGCCTATCTCCTACGCAACGTTGCCACTGCCGACATCGACACAGGGACAAAAACCAAACTCGGTGACTACTACCAAGCCACCGGTACTCCCCCGGGCCGCTGGTACGGGCGCGGACTCACCAGCCTCGACTCCACCGCCATCACAGCAGGCACAACTGTCACCCAGGAGCACATGGCCGCACTCTACGGCGAGGGACTTCACCCCGAGGCCGACTCCCGTATCGCCAACGGCACATCCATTGCCGACGTACAACTCGGTCGCGCCTACCCGTTCTACTCCGGCGGACATCAGGTACTCAAAGAGCTATCGACCATGGAAAAACAGTTCCGCTACCACGCTGGCCGCAGACCCACCGAGCAGGAACGAAACACCATCGCTGTCGATGTCGCACGCAAGCACTACAGCGACGAAACCGGCTACTCGAATGCGACGCCAAAGGAAATTCTGGCGTGGGTCAACGAGAAGAAAAACTCCGTTCGCCAAGCTACTGCAGGCTTCGACCTGACATTTTCACCAGCGAAGTCTATCTCTGTGCTGTGGGCGCTCGGCGACGAGGAGACGCGCAAAACCATTGAGTCCGTTCACAGTGAATGCGTCTCTGCTTCCCTAGATTGGCTCGATAACAACGCACTGCGCACCCGTTGTGAAGTCAATGGAGTCAAGACGTTAACGCGCACGCGCGGCCTCATTGCCGCACAGTTTGTCCATTACGACACCCGCAGCGGTGACCCGGATCTTCACACGCACTGCCTGGTTTCAAACAAAGTCCAAGGCCCCGACGGCAAATGGCGCAGTGTTGATTCACGCTCGCTGATGAAGTCTGCCGTTGCCGCATCCACCCACTACAACGCACTGATGATGCAGCGGCTAGGAGATGAACTCGACCTCGCGTTTACTAACTATGAGACCGATCCTGCCAAACAACCCGTGTGGGAAGTCGCAGGTATTGATCCCAAGATGATTGCTCATTTCTCCAAACGACGCGCTGGCGCGCGTCCTCGCTATGAGCAACTCCGAGAAGCCTATCAGCAGGCACACGGGCGGACACCGGGCCTGCGCGCAAGCCGAAAGCTCTGGCAACAAGCCGTGTTGGATACTCGCCCGAGCAAGGACGCAGCGCAATCACTGCAGTCTTTGCGTCAAACATGGCAAGCCGAAGCCCGACAGTTCTTCGGCAACTCGGCTACCGACGCGGTGGAAAAGAATGTCTCTCACGCAACTGATACCCGAGCAATTGCACCGGCGGTGGACTCTGAGAAGTGGCGCAAATTTGTCACCGAACAAGCCGAATCGTCGATTGCTCTTGCGGTATCGAGGCGTTCCGAGTTCCGCCGCCACCACCTCCACACTGCTGTGGAGCAGGAACTTTCTGCCTGGATTTTCCCCTCCCAGCGCGCACGCGCCCTCGCCACCGAGCACGTCATGGACAGAGCTTTAGAGTCTGCTGTACGCCTGACCCCACAGCCGTCCTACCATATTCCCGGTCGACTACTTACCGAAGATGGTGAACTATTTGACCGCAGCGCCGACCATGTTGTCTACACCAGCGCCGACGTACTTGCGGCGGAAAACACAGTCCTCGACTCCGCTGTCGAGCCAACAGCTCACGTTGTAACCAACGCCGAGATTGACCGTGCTCTGGCCCGTCACCAGCAAGCTAAAGGCTTTGCACTGAATGCTGGGCAGGAAGCGCTGACGCGGCACCTGCTGTCTGCCGGAATGCAAACGGTCGCCGGTGTTGGCCCCGCCGGCACCGGTAAGACGGCCTCGATGGCCGTTGTCGCCGACACGTGGAGAAACTCAGGTAAACAGGTTTTCGCGCTCGCCCCATCTGCAGTCGCTGCCAAAACTCTCGGCGAAGACATCAACGAAACTGGCCATACTTTGGCGTCGCTGACCTACCGCTGGCGCGGGAAAGTCGGTTCAAGCCCGAAAAACGCGGACGCAATCCAGCGTGCGATTGGTAAGACTATTCGACCTGGCGACATGCTGCTCGTTGATGAAGCGGGCATGGCAAGCACAGATGATTTGGCCGCCATTGTCGAAATCGCGGACGAAACAGGCGCGGTCGTGCGTATGGTCGGTGACCCCTACCAGCTGGACGCGGTGGAAACCGGTGGCCTGTTCCGTACCGTATGTAAGCGCACTTCTGCCGTCGAGCTTGACCAGGTGATGCGGCAGGGTGACGATACCGCCCAGGCTCATGCTGGCCTGAAAATCCGTCGAGGCGATGCGTCTGGACTCGATGAGTACGACCGTCGTGGCTGGATTAGCGGCGGTACACGCTCCGCCATGGTCTCTGGTGCCGTGGATGCGTGGTTGGCAGATTTTGACCGTGGACGCTCCACACTTCTCGTCGCGTCCACCAACGCGGTGGTCGATGATGCCAACACTCGCATTCAGCGCGAACTTATCGACCGTGGCAAGGTGCAAGCCTCCGCCGGTTGGTTAGCTCGTCTTTTGCGTAAAACCCCGCCACAAGCGCAGCTCGGAGATCATCACACCGCCTATGTTGGTGACACTATTCTTACCCGCCGCAACCAGGTCATGCGGCAGCCTGACGGCAGCGAACACAAGATTCTCAACGGCCAGAAATGGCAGATTGACCGCATTGGCAAAGACGGCTCAATCACCGCAATTAACACCGAAAATGGTCGCGGGATTGTTCTCGATGCCGACTATGTACGCCAGCATTGCCAGCTTGGGTATGCCTCCACTATCCACCGCGCCCAAGGTGTCACGGTCGATACCACTCACGCAGTGGTGGACTCGACGACTGATAGACGCGGACTTTACGTGGCCTTAACCCGAGGACGAGCAGAAAACCACGTTTGGGCAATCACAGATACCAGCATCGATGAAGCCGAGGAAGAAGCGCACCTCCACATGGACGGTGATGCTCATGCTCCGACCGCTCGCGATGTTCTGACACGCGCCGTTCATCGCGACCACGGCCACGTTGCAGCCACCGACATCGCCGAGAATCTTGCAAATCAAGACTCCGCCCCACAACGCCAGCGTCAGTTGTATCGCACCGCAGTGCAGGCGCTCGCTGCTGATTACGCAGCAAGTGCCACCGAGCGCCTCCTTGACGAACTGCCCATCAACGCCGCCAATCGCATTGACCAGCAGGCAGTCTCTCGCATTCGCACCGCGGCGGGCCGTGCCGCATTACGCGGTGTCGATCTCCGCGACCATCTCGCACAGGTGTGTCGGTACGACGCTACCGAGCGTGATCTCGGCGCGGTTATTGCTTCCCGGATTGACCAGCTTCACTCCCCTGGTTCACCGCTAAAGGACACGCATATCCCACCGATGACCCCGACGACCGACATGCAGCTACACGCGTTTGCCGTCGAGTTATCCACACAGCTCGAAAACGTCACTGTGACAGAAACGCCCGAAAGGAACGTGCAGGAAAACAATGATTCTAAACACTCTCGTGAGCAGTTGCGTGAAATGTTCCGCGCCCGCGTACGCACAGCCGCACAGGAAGCAGCAGCACAGGGACCCGCCCGTCGAGCCGCCGCCCATGAGCACACCAACCAATCCACCATCCCGCAAATCGAGTATGAGACTTCACAGGATAGCGACTTCGAACTTTAACGTCGAAAAAATCGAGCACCCTCAGAAAACCGTTGAAAATTACCTATAACTGTTATAACCTCAAGAAGGAGCGATAGTATGGCTCGCAGGAACGTGCCTAGCAACGACCAGTTGTCACTCTTTGACACCGACTCACTCGCCAATATCGACAAGGAGAAGAACAATGCCGCTGATCGAATCCACCCACTGGACTCCGCCGGACGACCATTGGCTGATGCCGGACTACGACGTGGAGACCTTCGATACGAGACTGATTCAGCAGTATCTTCTCCTGATGGATCAACCAGCGACACCGCCGCAGGTGTACCAGTTTCTAGAGGCTCTGGCCGACGAACTCAGCGAACGATTCCTACCAGCAATCACGAAGGAACTGGAGGACAATCGAGCGCCGGAGGAAACAGAGGCCGACGTAGCGCGGAACCGTCAACGACTGATTTTTCAGTTCCGCCAACACCAATTCGCAACCCAGCTCCTAGCCCCGGCCCTGACCAAGTATCCCGGACAGTGGACAATGCTTCATCCACTGTTGATGGCGCATCGTCCTTTCAACCGGACAGCAGCAGCCGACAACGCAGTGATGAAATCAACAATTCTGGCAGCACACCAGGAACTGGGGCTTCCCACCGATCCGGCAACAATCGACGACCGCTGGAAGAATCTGAACGAACAGGTCGATTTGCTAGTGACGCAGCGCAAGATTCACCACTTTCAGCAGTGGATGAATCGGTCGAGCGAGTATCCGGTCAGCGAGGAAGCAATGCGAAACCTGTGGAAGCAGGAGCAGATGCTCGCCGCCAATCAGATTATCCACGAGGAGCTAACCGAACCGATAACCGCGAAGCATCTGGCCGAGGAGGAGAATTCCTCCCGGGCGGCCGATTTACTCTAGCACCGAGCGACGAACCTGCTACCAGCCCTGCGACTATTACCGCCGACCAGTACCGCCTACTGGCTGCTGACCTCGACGAGCGTGAGCGATTCATCGACCAGCCAGAATCCCTGGAAGGCTATGCTCTGCAGACGTGGCGGAGCCAGCTTGAAGCGCTCGCCACTCGGTCGGGCTTGGTTAGTGATGCCAACGACGAGGTGGCTGATAACCCGTTTTGGGCCACCGTTGGTCGCGTGTTTTCTGAACAATCCGTCGATGAGCTGACAGCCATGGTCAACAGTCCAGCGGCCACCGAGGAATACGTCTCACGCGCGCATTTAGAGCTGGCCCGTCGTGGCCGGTTCTACACCGACGGACGTGATCCTGACGATACGGATTTGTTGCTTGCCGACGCTGCCTTTGGGCGCGTAGGCCTTGACGAACTTACTGACGACAACATTCGCCAGATTACTGAACGCTGGGAAATCGCCGACTTCACCACGCATCTAACTCCGCCTGCCCGTGAAGCGCTGTCGGCTTTGGGAGATTGGGCCCATGATGCCACAGATCTAATTGTTGCTGATCAGGTGGCAGAGAACCCACAGTTTTACCGCGAGCAGCTGCGCTTGGGACGCACTACTAGCCCTTTTGTTCGCGATGCACTGCTGGCGCATCTTGACCGCGACGAGCTAATTATGGCCTGGGCCGAGGGGCATATCCGTAGTACAACCGCCGATGATGACCCAGCTCGGTTACTGCTCTCTGAACTTCCGGCAGACCTCGACGACAACCAGCTACAGGCGAGTCACGAAAGTCTGAGTACCCTGCGTGAGTCCGCTCCTATCCACGTGCAGCCTTATCTCGACGAACTGCTCACTGACGCATATGCCGAAATCGCTGTCCGCGCCGATGAGGACGACACGCACACCGAGGTAACTGTCGAGCCGGACACTACCGTCGAGGAGCCGTCCAGCACCTCCACTGCTGACCAACCACGAGCCGATACCGCGCTGACTTTTTCTCCACCTGCTGAGTCTCTGGCACCTCAGGGTGCGAAGGCACGTGCTCACGCCAATATCGAAGCCATCAAACTGCTAGCGACACTCGATGAGGAAAATCGCTGGCCGACAGCCGAGGAGCAGACAACCCTGGCAACCTATTCAGGTTGGGGTGCTGCTGACCAGGTTTTCCAGTCCAATAATGATCAATGGGCACGCGAATATGACGACCTGGTGGCCGCCCTTCCTGACAATGTGAGCATTGACCAGCTCAGAGCCTCGGTGACCACGGCCTTTTACACCGCTCCTGGGGTCACAACAGCTATGTGGGATGCGCTGAAGACAGCGGGATTTGACCGTGGCCACGTGCTGGAGCCAGGATCTGGCATAGGTGGATTTATCGGTGCGGCACCGAATGCCGCCGAGGTTACCGGGGTCGAACTCGACCCGATTGCGTCTCGCATTAGCTCCCTGCTCTACCCGGACGCCACCATTCTCAACCGTGACTTTACGGCGGTTAGCCCAGATACTCGTCCGTTCGACGCGGCCATTGGCAATGTCCCCTTTAGCAATCGCGACAAGCCGACGGACCGACAGTTCAACCCCGATGGCTTAAGCGTCCATAATTATTTCATTTCCAAATCTGCCCAGCTGGTACACCCAGGCGGGTATGTTGCGCTGATTACCAGCGCTCACACGTCAGATGCGGCACAATCGGCTGCTCGAGAAGAAATCGCCAAGCACGCAGATCTTGTCAGCGCGGTACGCCTGCCAGAAGAAACGTTTCGTTCTGTGGCCGGCACTTCAGTTATCTCCGACGTGTTGTTCATGCGCGTACGCGAGCCAGATACCGACCCCAGTGACCTGACTCAACAGTGGCTATCGACCAACACCACGACCATCGGGGATACGCAGGTGCGTATCAATGATTACTTTATTGCCCACCCTGACCACATCATTGGTGAGACCAGCATCGGCCATAACCAGTGGGGCAACACCATCATGCGGGCCAACGCCTCCGAGGACGAGATCGCTCCAGCTCTATCGACGATTCTGCGAGCCGACATTGCGCAGGCTGTGGAAAACCAGCAGGGCTACACTCCCCTGTCTTCTGAGGCATCCTCACAGCAAAGCGCCGCGCTGCAATCAATTGTCTCCGACGCGGCAGCTCCAACTCCGATTCCTGGGCGCATCACCTACCGTATTGATGAAACAGGCGCATACGAGTTTTCTCAATACGCCCACCAGTCCGGCACATGGGAACCTATACGCGTTGCCAAGAACTTACAGAGGGAATCCGCAGAGCTCATCGACCTCCGAGACGCGGAAACTGCCCTACGCCAGGCCTACCAATCCGGCACAGGTATCGAGCTTGCGCAAAAGCGCCTCCACCAGCTCTACGACACCTATGTTGATGCCCACGGCCCCATCAATCGTTTTGAGATGCAGGCCGGGCGAGTCCCTTCTGCCACTGCGCAGAAAAAGGCCTACGCTACTCTCGCCGATGACTGGCGAGCGGCTAATGGTTTTGAACCCGGCGATCCGCTTCCGGAAGCTACCGAAACACTGCTGCGTGAGCAGGCCGCTGAGCCGACTCCCCGGAAAGTCCAAAGGCATCTGGCCGGACTGCGCGGTGATGCCAGCATCCAAAATGTCCTGGCACTAGAGCGTTTTGACGAAGCGACGGGAACTGCGCAAAAGGCTCCGCTGTTCGACCGCAATCCAGCCCGCCCGGTCACCGCGCCTGACCATGCAGACTCATTGGCAGACGCGGTGTCTATCACCCGCGCGGAAACAGGTGACTTCGACCTGCACCGTATCGCAGAGCTGACGGATTCCACCGTCGATGAAGCAACGGCCGGGCTGCTGGCTGACGGCCTGGCATTCCGCAATCCGCAAGCGCCGGAAGAACTCATCGAGCGCGGCGACTACCTTTCCGGCTTTGTTGCTGAAAAACTCACCATAGCTCGACTCGCGGCCAATAATGACCCGCAATTTCGCACTAATGTCGCAGCCCTGCAGGACGTGCAGCCGCCAGAGATTGACAGTTTTAGTATCCGTCCAGGCGCGACCTGGGTGCCCGAGCACTACTACGAGCAATTTGCCAATGAGGTTTTTGACACCAATCATTGGGCTGGATTAAAAATCTCGCGCGATAACGGTTCCTGGACGGTCTCTGTCGATAAGAACTACTGGGAATATGGTGGCACCGCCGACATGGAATATGGGCTGGTAGCCGCCAATAACCGCGACGGGTCAAACTATAATTTCCAAGCTACTGGACGGGCACGAGACGCCACGAACCAGGGTGTGGCGTGCTCCCGCAATGATGGTGTAGCGATACCGGCATACAAGACTCTAGAAGCGGTGCTGAATTTGTCAGCTCCCAAAGCCTCGTGGTCAAAAAGCTGGATTGAACAACACGGCGGGAAAGACTCCAGTCATGGCCAGGCCACAGCATTTCTGGCTCGTCGAGCCGAACTGCTCAAACAGACTTTTTCCTCGTGGATCATGGACGATCCCGAACGTGCCCGTAATGTCACCAAGGCCTACAACGATGCCTTCAACGGCTTCGTTCCTCGCACCTACGACGGCTCCGCGCGCGCAATGCCCGGGCTGGGAGACACGTTTGTTCCTTACGGCTACCAGCGCAATGCGGTCGAGCGCATTGTCAACGAACCAGGTGTGCTGCTCAATCACGTCGTTGGTGCCGGCAAAACCGGCACCATGTTTATGGGAGCAGCAGAACTCAAACGCTTAGGACTCTCCCGCCAGCCATGGATGGTCGTGCCCAACCACCTTGCTGATCAGATCACCCGAGAAGCCATCCAGTGGTATCCCACAGCCAACGTGCTCTCGGCTGCTGGTGTCTCGAACCCGACTGAGCGCGCCCGCTTTATTGCACAAACAGGTGCTGACGACTGGGATTTGGTGATTGTTCCGCAAAGCGTTTTCGAGCGCATTCCCGTCGATGATGAAACTCAGGTCGAATACTTGCAAGGCCAACTCGCTGAGGCTCGTCGCAGTCTGCAACAGGCAAAATCCACCGCTGGCAGCGAACGCACCCCATCGGTCAAGCAAATCGAAGGCAGCGTCAAAGCCATTGAAAATAAGCTCGACAAGCTACTGGACTCCCCCACTGACCAGACCCTGACGCTCAACCAGACACCATGCGACTACCTCATCGTCGATGAGGCGCACATGTACAAAAATCTCATGCGCTCCTCACAAGTGTCTGACTTAAATCACCAAGGCTCAAAAAAGGCCTCTGACCTGGATATGAAACTCGATTGGCTCCGAAAGTCCAAAGCCGAAAGCGGCACAAACGCCCCGGTCGTCACCTTTGCAACAGGCACACCCATCGCTAACAATCTGGCCGAAATCTGGGTCATGGCCAAGTACCTGCGCCCAGATATTTGTCAGAAGCTGGAAATCGACGATATCAATGCTTTCGGTGCAACGTTTACTGACCAAGTCGCAGACGTCGAGGTCAAACCGTCTGGTTCAGGACTGCGACAAAAGGTACGCACTGCGTCCTATGCGAATATCTCTGAGCTTGCGACCGCATCGAGTTTATTTATGGATGTTGTCACCTCTGACGACATCACCGCCGATTTGCCAGAACTAGCTTCTGGGAACACCAACCGCGTCATTGAGTTTGATGTGGAACAAGAGGTTAAGGACTTTATCGCTGACCTTGGTGTACGCAGTGATTACGACTGGGACGCCGACCCTGACCGTCGTCGCACCTCATCGAAAATCGGTGCCGATGTAACTGGCCAGGAAATTGATATGGCACTAAAAATTGCCTCTGACGGTCGCAAAGTCACACTTGACGGCCGCCTTGTTGGACTGGCCATTGACGGGCCGGGATCGCGTGTCGAAGCTGTGAGCACACAAATCCTTGACCAGTGGAATCAGACGAAAGACCGCATCTACCTCAATGCCGACGGCACTACCTCTGACAAACCGGGAGGTGTCCAGATTGTCTTTTGTGACTCCGGCACCCCGGGTGGCGCGAATTTCTCTATCTATGACGCGCTCCGCGACGAGCTTGTCGCTCGTGGCATGGATCGAAGCCGTATCGCTTTCGTCCACGAATGGGACAAGGACAAGGCCACCTTGTTCCAAAAGTGCAACGACGGTGACTTCGATGTAGTCATTGGCTCCACTCCAAAGATGGGCACTGGTGCCAACCTGCAGCGACGGGCTGTTGCCCTCCACCACGTCGATATTCCATGGAAACCCGCTGACCTCACCCAACGTGAGGGGCGAATCATGCGCCAGGGAAACCAAAACGAAAAGATTGAAATCTTCAACTACGTTGCCGCCGGAACGTTCGATGCCGTGATGTGGCAAACGCTGTACCGCAAGCAGCGCTTTATCGACCAATTCACTGCTGCTGATCGTGGACTACGCCAAATGGACGCACTCGACGATTCAGCTGCGCAAGCCGCCGCGCACAACAAAGCCATCGCTACCGGCGATCCGCGCTACGTCGACCTGCTCAACTACGACCGAGAAGTCGAGCGACTCGAATCCCTCAAGCAGGAGTGGGAATCTTCGCAAGCCTCTCACCGCCATGCTGTCGATGCCGCCACCTTCACTATCCGTCGCACCTCCCAGCAGCTTGGCCAGCTCGCCCCTCACCTGGAAGCCGCAGACAAGTGGAGCCAACTCGACGATTCAGACGCGAAAACGTGGGCGCTTCCCACTGGAGAAGTCATGCATGACCGTGCCGAGGCTGCCCGAGCACTTAGCAACGGGTTAGCCCACATTGCGCATACCCGTTCGACCAACAGACAACCGCTGCTCACCATCGGTGACGTTCCGCTGACGGCACGCTATGACTATGGCGAAGTCGAGGTTGGCCTGGCCGGTGCGGAAGAATCAGTGCGTTTTCGCCTCAGCGTTGACGAAATCGCTGATGCTGTCTCTCACACTACAGACGATAGAGTTTCCACTCGCGCCTACGGAATTCTCACACGCGCCGAAAATCGAGTCGGTGATATCCAACGTGTCGCCCATCAGCTCACCAACGATCTGGACTTCGCTGAAAGTGAACTCAGCAGGCTAAAAGAGGCTCCTGCAGCTACGGCTTTTGCCCATGATGCAGCGCTTGCCGATGCTGTCACCCGCCGCGATGACCTCCGACAAGAACTCAACAAGGAAAACGCATCGGAACAAGCCAAGCGTCAACGCGCCGAACGTGCGGAGCGCCTACGCGTGCGTGGCCGCGAGCCGATGTGGACATTGGAACTCTCCCCGACCGAAGGCTACGCAAAGGCAGTCTGCGCCACCGACGACCGTCACGCTGTTGTTCGTGCTGCGAAAACCCGCGAAGCAGAGGCGCTACGCGCCAATGACCTGATCAGTGATACCGAATACGAACATCGCATTCGACAAGCCAACCCGGGAGCACTCGACTTTGCCGACGATGATCTGGACTATTCCATTCTCGATGACGACGCCCTCACCAACCTCGCTGCCGAATACCCGCGCGGGATTAGCCCCCGTATGCGTGAGGAAGTCGCATCGCGAGGTATTGCTATCTCCAGCCCAGTTGAGGGCACGACCGCAGCCGGTCATGACCGCCAACGGTTTTTAGAAAGTGCCCGTGCCGCCATTGCCGATGTACTACGCGAGCATCACACACCACGAGTTATCGACCATGCCGAGCCACCTACCATTGTTGAACAATCGGTTGAAGATAATGAGGCTGAGTTCTAAGTGTAGACAGCTGCTACTTTCTGATTTAAAATAACTGCTGTGTTCGGAGCATCCCCCAACAAGACTCCGAGCACCGTACAGGTGACCGTTATCTTTCGCGGTCACCGCGTGCCCCCCCCCCCCCCCCC
>NZ_KV809127.1:0-1385 GCF_001812455.1 Corynebacterium sp. HMSC076C10 | reverse complement strand
GGGTTAAGGGTCAAAATGTGTGTCTGGCTCGGCGTGTTGCTGGGGCTAGATTTGGCCTTTTTGGATGCCGATTGAATGGGTGTAGTTGGTGTCGATAGCGTTGTCGTAGAGGGCTGGTCGTCCTGTTTCGTGGTCGGCTTGGTTCTCGTTGTGGGTCAGGGTTTGTACTTTGGCGAGTTGGTCCTGTCCCCAGTTGGATTGCCTGGCGATTTCTACGGGGTCGTCGGGCAGTTCAGTTTTTAGGTAGAGCCACCACTCGAGCATTCGGCGTTGGTGTTCTCCTCGTCGTCCGCGGTGTGTTCGTGCTAGTAGTTTCAGCTGGGAGTTGATTCCGCCTTCAAGGCTGTTGGTGGTGGCTTTGATCTGGTCAGTATCAAGGACTTCTTCGGGCGGGTTGAGGTAGACAAATAGCAGGTTGCTGCGCCAGAGGTGGTTGAGGCTGTTGTAGGCCTTGCGCACGTTGGCATGGGTCCAAGTTCGTGTCCAACGGCCTGTTTGGGGGTCTTTGACGAGGGTCTTCTCGTTTAACCAGGTGCGGTAGACCGTGGCGAATTCATGCAGTTGTGCGCCCCATTGGCTGGCTTGCTCGATAGTGCTAATGCGGGTGAGCTTGAGTGCTAGCCGGTAGATAGTGCGCCCAGCATCCGTGCGTGGTCTTGAGGTGGTGTAGCGGCGTACCACGCGTTGAGCATGCACCAGGCAGCGTTGGACGAGTGTGGTAGGCCAGCACTGTTTGATGGCACTGGCAGCTCCTTGCCCGCCGTCGATGACGGCGATTAAAGGTGCTGGGATGCGCTCTAATAGCTGTTTATAGGCGCGGGTGGTTTCGCGTTTACACCAGTGCCAGGCGATGACGTGGTCTAGGGTGGCGGCCACGATTAAGCATCCGCTGGCCGTGTAGGTGCCGTCAAGGAAGACTTGGTCATAAATTCGCCCGGTATGACCGATAGTGGGGTCGGGAACGTCAACCAGCCAGCACCAGCTAAATCGGCGTTTCATTGTGGAGACGCTGACCCCATTTCGGTCGGCCAATGCTTCCAGTGAGGTTGTGGTGGTGCAGTGCTCAATGAACTGGGTAAAAGTAGCAGCTTTGGCGACATCTGGCCGGCGTTTGTTGACCGAGGCTCCGCAGGCTTTACATCGCCATCGGGTCGTGCCTTTGCTGGTCGTTCCATTGCGTTTGGTATCGCCGCCGCAGTGGCAGCGTGGTCGATTCTTTGGCATTGGGTCACCACACCACCGCCGACTACCACAGGCAGACAGCCACACCGTGGATTTAGCGTCCC
The DNA here is from genome assembly GCF_001812455.1 of Corynebacterium sp. HMSC076C10. Classification (NCBI taxonomy): domain Bacteria; kingdom Bacillati; phylum Actinomycetota; class Actinomycetes; order Mycobacteriales; family Corynebacteriaceae; genus Corynebacterium; species Corynebacterium sp. HMSC076C10. Next base: position 99 of record NZ_KV809127.1, on the reverse strand, counting down.
AAAGCCAGATATATGCTCCCAAAGCGTATATTCTGCGAGAACCTACAGGTCAGACCTTAGAAATCCCCGATTTCAGACACACTTTCTGACCCTTAACCC
>NZ_KV809126.1:0-820 GCF_001812455.1 Corynebacterium sp. HMSC076C10 | reverse complement strand
GGCACTGTTGCAAAGTTAGCGATGAGGCAGCCTTTTGTCTTATTCAAAGGCCTTACATTTCAAAAACTCTGCTTACCAGGCGCATTTCGCCCAGGGGATCACCATAATAAAATGCTGAGGCCTGGCCTTTGCGTAGTGCACGCATCACCTCAATACCTTTGATGGTGGCGTAAGCCGTCTTCATGGATTTAAATCCCAGCGTGGCGCCGATTATCCGTTTCAGTTTGCCATGATCGCATTCAATCACGTTGTTCCGGTACTTAATCTGTCGGTGTTCAACGTCAGACGGGCACCGGCCTTCGCGTTTGAGCAGAGCAAGCGCGCGACCATAGGCGGGCGCTTTATCCGTGTTGATGAATCGTGGGATCTGCCACTTCTTCACGTTGTTGAGGATTTTACCCAGAAACCGGTATGCAGCTTTGCTGTTACGACGGGAGGAGAGATAAAAATCGACAGTGCGGCCCCGGCTGTCGACGGCCCGGTACAGATACGCCCAGCGGCCATTGACCTTCACGTAGGTTTCATCCATGTGCCACGGGCAAAGATCGGAAGGGTTACGCCAGTACCAGCGCAGCCGTTTTTCCATTTCAGGCGCATAACGCTGAACCCAGCGGTAAATCGTGGAGTGATCGACATTCACTCCGCGTTCAGCCAGCATCTCCTGCAGCTCACGGTAACTGATGCCGTATTTGCAGTACCAGCGTACGGCCCACAGAATGATGTCACGCTGAAAATGCCGGCCTTTGAATGGGTTCATGTGCAGCTCCATCAGCAAAAGGGGATGATAAGTTTATCACCACCGACTATTTGCAACAGTGCC